>NZ_JBHXWI010000009.1:0-219663 GCF_042671975.1 Rhodococcus sp. NPDC127593
GCCGGTGAGGCCGAGATCACCAGCCCCATGCCCGGATCCGTCATCGCCGTCGGCGCCGAGGCTGGTGCCCACGTCACCGCCGGCCAGACGCTTGTAGTGGTCGAGGCGATGAAGATGGAGCACTCACTCACCGCCCCCGTCGACGGCGTCGTCGACATCCTCGTCGCACCCGGTGACCAGGTGATGGTCGACCAGCTGCTCGCACGAGTCACTCCGCACACCGACACCATCGACACGAAAGAAGACGCGTCATGACCGAATTCCTTGCCACCGGCCAGCTTCCCGACGAGTACCAGCAGTTGGCGAAGACGGTCGCCGATTTCGCCAAGAACGTGGTGGCACCGGTCGCGGCGGAACACGACGCCAACCACACGTTCCCGTACGAGGTGGTGTCGGGAATGGCCGACATGGGCCTGTTCGGCCTGCCGTTCCCCGAGGAGTACGGCGGAATGGGCGGCGACTACTTCGCCCTCTGCCTGGCACTCGAAGAGCTGGGCAAGGTCGATCAGAGTGTCGCGATCACCCTGGAAGCAGGCGTGTCGCTGGGTGCGATGCCGATCTACCGGTTCGGCAACGAGGAGCAGAAGCAGGAGTGGCTGCCGCAGCTGACGAGCGGCAAGAGCCTGGCCGCGTTCGGGCTCACCGAGCCCGGGGCCGGAAGCGATGCCGGCGGGACGAAGACCACCGCGAAGTTCGACAGCGGTGAATGGATCATCAACGGCAACAAGCAGTTCATCACCAACTCCGGCACCGACATCACCAAGCTCGTCACCGTCACCGCGGTGACCGGTGTGAAGGACGGCAAGAAGGAGATCTCCACCATCCTCGTGCCGACGTCGACGCCGGGCTTCACCGCTGAGCCGGCGTACAACAAGGTCGGCTGGAACGCCTCCGACACCCACCCGCTCACGTTCTCGGACGTGCGCGTTCCCGAGGAGAATCTGCTCGGCGAGCGTGGCCGCGGGTACGCGAACTTCCTGCGGATCCTCGACGAGGGTCGCATCGCCATCGCCGCGCTCGCCGTCGGCGCCGCCCAGGGCTGTGTCGACGAGTCGATCAAGTACGCCAAGGAACGTGAGGCCTTCGGACGGCCCATCGGACACAACCAGGCCATCGCGTTCAAGATCGCCCGCATGGAGGCGCGTGCCCACACCGCACGCACGGCGTACTACGACGCCGCCGCCCGGATGTTGTCGGGCAAGCCGTTCAAGAAGCAGGCAGCCATCGCCAAGCTCGTCGCCTCCGAGGCCGCGATGGACAACGCCCGGGACGCCACCCAGATCCACGGCGGCTACGGATTCATGAACGAGTACACCGTCGCGCGGCACTACCGCGACAGCAAGATCCTGGAGATCGGCGAGGGCACCACCGAGGTGCAGCTGATGCTGATCGCGCGGGAGGCGGGCCTGTGACCGCCACGACCGAACCGAAGCGAATCATTCAGCGGGGCCTGTGGTTCGAGGAGTTCGAGCTGGGAGCGGTGTACGAGCACCGTCCCGGCCGGACCGTCACCGAGGCCGACAACGTCCTCTTCACGACGCAGACGATGAACACCCAGGCACTGCACCTGGACGCCGCGTACAGCGAGAACACCCAGTTCGGTGAGCGCCTCGTCAACTCGATGTTCACCCTCTCGACGCTGGTCGGGTTGTCGGTGGCGCAACTGACGCAGGGGACGATCGTCGCGAATCTGGGGTTCTCGGAGATCAGTTTCCCGAAGCCGCTGTTCCACGGCGACACGCTCTACGCGGAGACGAAGATCGTGGACAAGCGCGAGTCGAAGAGTAGGCCCGGCGAGGGCATCGTCACGCTCGAGCACACCGGCCGCAACCAGAACGGCGACGTGGTGGCGATCGCGGTCCGCAAGACCCTCGTCCAGAAGAAGCCGTCGTGAGCTGGGAACTGCCCGGGCCCGCCTGGTTGTTCTGCCCTGCCGACCGGCCCGAACGGTATGCGAAAGCGGCTGCGGCAGCCGACGTCGTGATCCTCGACCTCGAGGACGGGGTGGCGCGCGCGGACAAGGAAGCGGCGCGGGTCGCCCTGATCGACACCCCGCTGGATCCGGATCGCACGGTGGTGCGGGTCAATCCGGTCGGAACCGAGGACCACGAGCGCGATCTGCTGGCACTCGACGGCACCCGTTACACGAGGCTGATGCTGGCCAAGTGCGAGTCCGCCGACCAGGTGCTGTCGTTGGCGCCGCGTGAGGTGATCGCCCTCGTCGAGTCGCCTCTCGGTGCGCTCGCGGTGAGCGAGATCGCGCTGGCGGCGAGCACGATCGGCGTGATGTGGGGAGCCGAAGATCTCGTGGCGGCGATGGGCGGCAACTCCAGTCGCCGCGAGGACGGCAGCTACCGTGACGTCGCCACCCACGTGCGGTCGTCGACACTGCTGGCCGCCAAGGCATATCACCGGCTCGCCCTGGATTCCGTCTATCTCGACATCAAGGACCCGGGTGGGTTGCGCGCCGAGGCAGTCGACGCCGTCGCTGTCGGATTCGACATCAAGGTCGGCATCCATCCCAGCCAGGTCGGGGTGATCCGGGAGGCGTACGCGCCGTCCGACGAGGACGTCGACTGGGCGACGCGGGTTCTCGCCGCCGTCGCCGACGAGCGCGGAGTGTTCGCGTTCGAGGGAAAGATGGTGGACGCGCCGGTCCTGCGTCACGCCGAGGCGATCCTGCGCCGTTCACAGGTCGATTCGAAGGGGAAAAGCACGTCCGAGTCCCCGCGGTAGGCGGCGAAAGAGCGCGGAACGGCCGCGCTCTCGGGGAAGATGGTGCCCATGACCGCCGATCCGCAATGGGTGCCTACCGAATCCGACGTGCGCGACGCGGTCGTCACCGACTTCGCCCGGTTCGTCGCACGGCGTCACAGCGTCCGGGTCGACGACTACCGGTCGCTGTGGCGCTGGTCGGTCGCCGACCCGTCGGCGTTCTGGCAGGACGTGTGGGACTACTTCGAGATCCGGTCCGCCACCGACCCCGGACCGGCCCTCGCGGACGGCGCGATGCCGGGTGCCGTCTGGTTCCCCGGGGCGGCGCTCAACTACGTCGACCACGTCTTCCGGAACGCCCGACCCGGAACACCGGCGATCCTGTACGCGGGGGAGGGCGCCACCGACATCTCCGTCGGGTGGGACGAGTTGCGGTCTGCGGTGGCGGGCCTCGCCGCGACTCTCCGCGAGCACGGAGTCGGCGTCGGTGATCGCGTCGTCGGCTACCTCCCCAACATTCCCGAGGCCGTCGTCGCGTTCCTCGCCACGGCGTCGCTCGGTGCCGTGTGGGCCGCGTGCGGACAGGACTACTCTGCGCCGGCCGCGCTCGATCGGCTGGGTCAACTGGAACCGAAAGCGTTGATCACCGCGGACGGCTACCGGTTCGGGGGTAAGGAACACGATCGGCTCGCGGCAGCGGCCGACCTGCGCGGCGGATTGTCGTCGCTGGCCCTGATGGTGGTCGTGCCGCATCTCGATCCGGACGCGGCTATCGACGGCACCCTCACCTGGGCGGAGGCCACCGGCCGGGGCGACGCACTGGAGCCTGTCGCCGTCCCGTTCGACCACCCGTTGTGGGTGGTGTTCTCCTCAGGAACCACGGGTTTGCCGAAGGGCATCGTGCACGGTCACGGCGGTGTTCTGCTCGAACACGTGAAATCGCTCGCGCTCCAACTCGACATCGGCCGCGACGACACCCTCTTCTGGTACACCAGTCCCAGTTGGATGATGTGGAACTTCCAGACGGCGGGCCTGCTGGTGGGGGCCACCATCGTCTGCTACGACGGAAGTCCGTCATATCCGACGCCGGATGCATTGTGGGACTTGGTGTCACGTCTGGGGGTGACCGTGGTCGGCACGAGTCCCGGCTATGTCCTCGCGTGCGACAAGGCGGGTGTCGTCCCCGTGCGCGAGCACGATCTGAGCGCACTCCGGGCGGTGGGGGTGACGGGGTCCACGCTGCCGGCGGCGTCGTCACTGTGGTTGTCCGAGAACGTCGGTCGCCGCGTTCCCGTCGTGTCGATCACCGGTGGGACCGACGTGGTGTCGGCGTTCGTCGGGGGAGCGCGGAACGTGCCGGTCTGGCCGGGGGAGCTGTCCGCCCCGTGCCTGGGCGTCGCCGTCGACGCGTTCGACGAGTCGGGGCAACCGGTGCGAGGCGAGGTGGGTGAACTGGTCGTCACAGCGCCGATGCCGTCCATGCCGGTGTCGTTCTGGAACGATCCGGACGGAAAGCGTTACCGCGCCGCGTATTTCGACGTGTTTCCCGGAGTGTGGCGGCACGGCGACTGGATCACGATCACCGATCGCGGGACCGTGCTGATGCACGGGAGGTCCGATTCCACATTGAATCGCAACGGAATTCGGATGGGTAGCGCCGACATCTACCAGGTGGTGGAGAAGCTGCCGGAAGTTGCCGAAGCGCTCGTCGTCGGTGTCGATCTGGCGGACGGCGGATACTGGATGCCACTGTTCGTGGTCCTGTCGGAGGGGGTGGAACTCGACGACGCGCTGAAGCAGCGTATCCGCGGAGCGATTCGTGAGCAGGCCTCTCCCCGGCATGTGCCCGACGACATCATCGAGGCGCCCGGCATCCCGCACACCCGGACCGGCAAGAAACTCGAGGTGCCTCTCAAGCGCATTTTCCAGGGTGCAGACGCGCGGCGCGCGGTGGACCGCAGCGCCGTCGACGACCCCGGCCTGCTCGACTGGTTCGCACGGTACGGACGCTGAGCAGTGAGTCGGTCGATGGCAGTGTCGTTGTGCGACGACAATTAGGTTAGTCTTACTTTGGTTATCCTCCGGTAGGGACGAGCGCCCCGCCGGTCCCGTGTCGGCGAATGTGAGAAATCTCCCGTCTGCCTGCGATCGGCCGCGCCGCAGCGATCGCGACTAATCGGACATCGATAGTGCCGCACCCCGGGAGGGTGTTCCAGATGCTGGGATGCAGAGAGTTGTCGTCGGTTCGCGTCTCCTCGCCGGGGGACGTGCTTCCGCGTCCTCGTGGCAGGTCAGCGGGCGATCTGACGGCGCCCGGATGCTCACGCGGCAATGGGCGGACGTCCAGGTCGTCGTTCGATGCGGATGTGCGACGGACCTGGTCGGTTATTCCCTGCGTGCAACCCCGGGAGTTCTTCGTTTTGAGACCTGCGCGGGGCTTTGGTAGACACGGTGGTTGGCAAAACTGCGGTCATGGGGGGCAGGGAGTGTTCAACGCCGCAGTCGATCATCAGATCGGCTGCACCGTGCACGGATAACAGTCGGGAGGCGGGACATGAACCTGGATACGACAGTTGTACACCTAGCGAAATTCCGACTCTCGGTACGGTATCCGCGTTCTGGCTGGACGCAGTGCCCGGAATGTGGTTCGGCCTGTTGAATATGTGCGCGTCGAAGATCGAATTCAGGCCTGGTTCTGGAAGTATCGAGGGTTGGGTACGTCACAGCTTCACCGGTAACGCTAGTGGATGTGACACCGATGTAATTCCCGGCGTTGCCGCGGAGCCGTACGAACCGAAATTGTCACCACCGAGCGAGAGGAGGCCGAAGCAATGATCGCGACCATGTTTCGCTCCTTCACCAGCGCCGTAGACTCGGCTCTCGACTCGGAGGATGACGAGCACCGATTGGGTGGCCGCTTGTTGGATCGATGAGAGAACGGAGCCACGGATGAACCCGCTCACCGCAAGTAGTTCGGGATGTAAGGGCCTTGGAGTGTTCAGCGTCG
Organism: Rhodococcus sp. NPDC127593; assembly: GCF_042671975.1. Taxonomy (NCBI): domain Bacteria; kingdom Bacillati; phylum Actinomycetota; class Actinomycetes; order Mycobacteriales; family Nocardiaceae; genus Rhodococcus; species Rhodococcus sp. NPDC127593. Next base: position 5,723 of record NZ_JBHXWI010000009.1, read on the forward strand.
CAGGCAATCGGGTTTCGGACGATCGTCTGACATGGACTCCGAGTGTGGTGGAACTCTTCGATCAGCGCAGGGCGTCCCATGCCCGGCACGTCCCCGCTCCGCGAGAAGCTTCGAACCGGCAAGGCCCGTTCATGTGATGGCGTTCATCGGAAGACCGGCTCACGACGCAGTCCGTGGGACCGAGAGCTACGAATCACCAAAGACACAGGCGGCAGTCGCCACGCGTTCGAGAACGGAGTAACCCTTGGGGTCGGGACAAGCAGCGGGTAGTAGCGGTGCTCCGGAAGGGGCGTTTCCGCTCTCGGCTGCGCAGCGAGGCATCTGGTTCGCGCAACACGCGATGGGCGACGTTCCTCTCACCATCGCCCAGTACATCGAGCTTCGCGGCGACATCGACCTCGACCTGCTGACCGAGGCCACGGTCCGTACCGGCCGGGAGTTCGGCTCCGGCTTCCTCCGCCTCGTAGAGATCGAGGGGATGCCCTACCAGTACGTCGACAAGTCCCTCGACGACGCCATCACCTACGTCGACCTCCGCGGCGAGGGCGATTCCGTGGTCGCCGCCGAGAAGTGGATGCGGGCCAATTACAGCGCCCCTGTCGACCTCCTCGAGGACCGCCTCGTCGTGGTCTACCTGCTCCACGTCGGAGAGAATCACTACTTCTGGTTCTGCCGCATCCATCACATCGCGCTCGACGGTTTCGGCGCGATGGCGCTGATCGCACGCATCGCCGAGATCTACACCGCGCTGGTCGAGGGCACCGAGCCGCCGGCCTGCCGCGCCGAGGACCTGGTCCGGATCGTCGAGGACGAGCAGCGGTACCGAAACTCCGAGCGGTTCGCGAAGGATCGCGAATACTGGGCCGAACGCACCGCGCACCTGCCCGAGGCCCCGAGCCTCGTCGGTCGCGCGGCGATGGTGGGAAAGTTCGCGCGGCTCTCCTCCGAGGCCCTGCCCGAGTCCACCGCCACCCTTCTCGACGAGGCTCTCGGCGGCAGCAACGCCAGCTCCGCGCCCATCGTGGTGGCCGCATTCGCCGCGTACCTGGCCCACATGACCGACCGGACGGACGTCGTCCTCAGTCTCCCGGTCTCGGCGCGCACCACCGCCACGTTGCGCCGCTCCGGCGGGATGGTGTCGAACATCGTTCCGCTCAGACTGCAGATCACCCCGGAAATGACCGTCCCCGAGCTGGTCAAGAGCGTCCAGATCGAGCTGACCGGCGCCCTGCGCCGCCAGCGGTACCGGCACGAAGACATCCGCCGGGACGCCGGAGCGTCCCAGGGGCAGCGTGGCTTCTTCGGTCCCTCGATCAACATCATGATGTTCCACAGCGAGATCAAGCTGGGGACGGTCACCGGACACCAGAACGTCCTCACCACCGGACCGGTCGAAGATCTCTCGCTGAACATCTACCAGGGTGTGGCAGGCAGCAAGATCCACATCGACTTCGAGGCCAACCCCAACCTGTACTCCGCGGACGAGCTGGACCGTCACCACAGCCGCTTCTTCGACTTCTTCGAGCGCTTCCTCGGCGCCGGCGACGACGCTTCGGTGTCGGATCTGGCCGCGATGAGCGAGGAGGAACGCGGACAGGTCGTGACCGGGTGGAACGGCGATGTCGTGTCCCCGCCGACGGGAACCGTCGTCGACCTGTTCGACGCCCAGGTCGGGCGCACACCCGACGCGACGGCACTCGTCTTCGACGGCGAGGAGCTCACGTACGCCGAGTTCGATGCGCGGGTCAACCGTCTCGCCCGGACGCTGATCGGCAGGGGAGTGGGTCCGGAGACGAGGGTCGCCCTCGCGATCCGCCGCTCGCTCGATTCCATGGTCGCGATGTTCGCCGTCGTCAAGGCGGGCGGCGCGTACGTGCCCCTCGACCCCGACCACCCCGCCGAGCGCACGGCGTACGTGCTCGAGAGTGCCCGCCCGCTGTGCATCCTCACGGTCGCGCGGGACGGCCTCGTCCTCCCCGCCGCTCAGGACGTCGTGGAGATCGACACCCTGGATCTGAGCGGCGTCCCGGCAGGCACGATCCGGGACGACGAACGGGCCGCGGATCTGCGGCCGGCCAACCCGGCCTACGTCATCTACACGTCCGGGTCCACCGGACGTCCGAAGGGTGTGGCGGTGAGCCACGCTTCGGTCCTGAACCAGGTCACGTGGATCGCGTCGCGCTACGGGCTCGATGCGAACGATGTCGTGCTGCAGAAGACCCCGACGACGTTCGACGTGTCGGTGTGGGAACTGTTCGCCGCACTCGCCTCCGGGTCGCGCCTGGTGATCGCCTCGCCCGAGGGGCATCGCGATCCCGCCTATCTCGCCGACATGATCGCGCGCGAGAAGGTCACGGCGACGTCGTTCGTCCCGTCGATGCTGTCGGTGTTCGTCGCCGAGGCGGACCGCGAACAGCTCGTCAGCCTGCGCGTCGTTCTCGTTGCGGGGGAGGCATTTCCGCCTGCCGTCGCCGAAGCGTTCCGTGCGAAGTCCGATGCCGGGTTGCATAACCTGTACGGCCCCACCGAGTTCACCGTGCACGCCACCGCAGGCGAAGTGGATCGGGAAACCCTCCACACGATCCCCATCGGCACCCCGGTGTGGAATACAGAGGCGTACGTGCTCGACGGCCACCTCCGGCCCGCTCCCATCGGATCCGCGGGCGAGCTCTACCTCGCCGGCGCCCAGGTCGCACGCGGCTACGAGGGCAGGCCGGAGCTCACGGCAGAACGCTTCGTGGCCAATCCTTTCGGCGTCGCGGGAACCTGTCTTTACCGCACCGGCGACCTCGTCAAGTGGCGCGTCGACGGCAGCATCGAGTACCTCGGTCGCACCGACTTCCAGGTGAAGGTGCGCGGCCTGCGGATCGAACTGGGCGAGATCGAGGCCGCGATGTCCTCGTATCCCCATGTGGCGCAGTCGGTTGCGGTCGTGCACGACAGTTCCCTGGGGCAGCGGCTCGTCGGTTACGTCGTCCCCGAACCCGGTTCGGCGCTGGACGTCGAGGATCTGACGGTCCACGTCGGCCGCGCGGTGCCCTCGTACATGGTTCCCGACGCCGTCGTAGTGATCGCCGAGATGCCGGTCGGCGCGAGCGGCAAACTCGACCGGAATGCCCTGCCCGAACCCACGTTCGCGGCGGAGTCCAGTGAGTACGTGGCCCCTCGCAGCACCATGGAGGAGTCGATCGCAGGACTGTTCGCCGAGGTTCTGGGTCTGCCTCGGGTCAGTGTCGGCGACTCGTTCTTCGCGCTCGGTGGCGACAGCATCGTCTCGATCCAGCTGGTGTCCCGCGCGAAGGAAGCCGGTGTCCTGTTCACGGCCCGCGACGTCTTCGAGCGCAAGACCGTGGCCTCGCTCGCCGAGGTCGCGAAGTCGGCATCCGAATCGGCGACGGTGCACGTCCTCGAGGAACTGCCGGGCGCCGGTATCGGCACGATGCCGCTGACACCGGTCGTGCACTGGATGACGGAGCTGGGCGGCGACTTCCATCGCTTCTCCCAGTCCATTCTCCTGGCCCTGCCGCCGAAGGTGGAGCGCGACCGCCTGGTGCGCACGCTGGCGGCCGTCGTCGACCGCCACGACGCTCTGCGTTCGTCGTTGCGCCGCACCGACTCTCCGGCCGGATGGTCGCTGGAGGTCGCACCGATCGGCTCCGTCGACGTCGACCGGCTCCTCGATCGCGTCGAGTTCAGCGAGGGACCCGGCACCGACTCGTTCGAGGCGCTCGCCGCGCACGCCCTCGAGCGCACGGTGGACACGTTGGACCCGGCGACCGGCAGCGTGGTGCGTTTCGTCTGGTTCGCGCCCGCAGAGGACTCCGGGGATCTCGCACCGCGGGACGGCGAAGACAGCGACGGCGGGGAGGGCGAGAGCGCCCCGCAGTCGGGACGACTGCTCGTCGTGATCCACCACCTCGCCGTGGACGGGGTGTCCTGGCGAGTGCTGGTGCCCGACTTCGCATCCGCGTGGGCGCAGATCGCCGCCGGGGCCGACCCTCTGCTTCCGGCGGTCGGCACCTCGGTCCGCCGCTGGGCGCACGGCCTCGCCGACAGCGCCCGGAGCGCCCGCCGCGTGGCCGAACTCGACTACTGGCGCACCACCCTCGACGGTGCGGACCCACTGATCGGTTCGCGGGCCCTCGACGGCCGCGACACGGTCTCGACCACCGGCCGCGTCCGCCTGGAGGTCCCGGCCGACGTCACGGACGGTCTGCTGACCGACGTGCCGCGCGCCTTCCACGGCGGCGTCAACGACGGTCTCCTCACCGCCCTCGCCCTGGCCGTCGCGGCCTGGCGCGCGGAACGCGGCGTCACCGAAACCTCGACCCTCGTGCACCTCGAAGGTCACGGCCGCGAGGAGACGGTCCTGCCCGGCGCCGACCTCTCCCGCACGGTCGGCTGGTTCACCAGCATGTTCCCGGTCCGGTTGTCGGCGCCCGGCGTCGACGTGCGCGACGCCCTCGCCGGCGGTGCGGCCGCAGGCCGGGCCGTCAAGTCGGTGAAGGAACAACTCGCCCGGGTGCCCGAGCACGGCATCGGCTACGGAATGCTGCGATTCCTCAACGCCGAGACCCGCGCGGTACTCGCCGCGTTGCCGAGCCCGCAGATCAGTTTCAACTACCTCGGTCGCGTGTCGGTGGGCGAGATCCCCGACGCGTTCCGGGCGGCGGGCTGGGTGCCCGACACCGACACGATGGAGCTGACCGGTACCCGCAACAGCGAGATGCCGGTGCACTTCGCCCTCGACATCAACGCGATGATCGTGGATGTCGAAGGAGAACAGCGGCTTTCGGCCACCGTCGACTTCCCCCAGGGCGTTCTCACCGATGCCGAGGTCACCGAGCTCACCGGCCTGTGGACACGCGCGCTCGAAGGGCTCGTCGAACACACGAAGCGGCCCGGAGCCGGTGGCCGGACGCCGTCGGACCTCGACCTCGTGTCCCTGAGTCAGAGCCGGATCGACACCCTCGAGAGCGACTACCCCGCGCTCGCCGACGTCTGGTCGCTGGCCCCGCTGCAGGTGGGCTTGCTGTTCCACGCGTCGCTGGCCGGTACCGCCACCGACGTGTACACCACCCAGCTCGAGATGGACCTGGGCGGATCCGTCGACACCGACCGTCTCCGCCGTGCCGCGGAGTCACTCGTCGCGAGGCACCCCAACCTGCGCACCGCGTTCGTCGCGGGCGACGACGGCACCGGCATGCAGGTGGTCGTCGACCGGGTGGACGTGCCGTGGACGCACGTCGACCTCTCGGCTGCGTCCGAGTCCGACCGTGCTGCCGAACTCGAGGCGCTGATGCTCGCGAACCGGACCGACCGGTTCGACATGACCGCGCCGCCTCTCGTGCGGTTCCTGCTGGTCGAGACGGGCGAGGACCACTACCGGTTCGCCCTCACCAACCACCACATCCTCCTCGACGGCTGGTCGCTGCCGATCCTCATCCAGGATCTGCTGACCCTGTACGCGGTGGACGGCGACGCGCTGGCACTGCCGCAGCCGCGTCCGTACCGCAGCTACCTCGAGTGGCTGTCCGCGCAGGACCCGCAGGTGCCCGTGGCCGCGTGGACGAAGGCCCTGCGCGGTATCGAGGAGCCCACCCTCCTCGCACCCGCGCACGCGGAGACCGCCCCGACGCTCACCCCCGGTGAGCTGGTGATCGACCTGCCGGACGACCTGCTCGCCGACATGACCGCGCGCTCGCGCGAACTCGGCGTCACCATGAACACCCTCGTCCAGGCCGCGTGGGGAATCGTGCTGGGCAGGCTGACCGGACGGGACGACGTGGTGTTCGGCACCACCGTCTCGGGTCGTCCGCCGCAGGTGCCCGGCATCGAGTCCATGCTCGGGCTCTTCATCAACACCCTGCCCGTGCGGGTCCGTGTCCGGGCCGGCGACGCCGTCCGCACCCTGCTCGACCGCATCCAGCACGAGCAGACCGAGTTGCTCGATCACCATCACGTCGGGCTCACCGACATCCAGCAGGGACTCGGCCTCGGCGCGCTGTTCGACACGCTGATGGTCTACGAGTCCTACCCGCTCGACCGTGAGGCGCTCACGAAGAGCAGCGACATCGAGGGTCTCCGCGTTCTCGACGTGACGTCCAACGACGCCACGCACTACCCGCTGGCGATCGTCGCGATGACCGACCCGCGGCTGCACCTGACGGCCAAGTTCCTTCCCGAGATCTTCGAGGCCGCCGAGGTCGAGGAGATCATGGAGCGGGTTGTCCGCGTGCTCGGTGCGCTGTCCGGGGACGTCGACACGCTCGTCGCGGACATCGACATCCTCGCTCCCGGAGAGCGCGCGTCCCTGCTGGCGGCGCACGGCACCGACGCCGCCGCACCGCTGTCGCTGCCGGAGATCCTCGCCGCGACCGCGGCCGAGAACGGCGAGCGCACCGCGCTGGTCGCGGACGGCGAATCGCTGACCTACGCGGAACTCGACGCGCGCTCGAACCGGCTCGCCCGGGTTCTCGTCGATCGCGGTGTGGGACCGGAAACGTCTGTAGCGCTCGGGATGACACGCTCGCTGCACTCGGTGATCGGAACGTGGGCCGTGGCCAAGGCCGGCGGCACCTTCGTGCCCGTCGACCCCCGCTACCCGTCCGAGCGCATCGCACACATGGTCGCCGATTCCGGTGCGATTCTCGGCCTGACCGTGGCCGCCCAGCGGGACACCCTTCCCTCGGACGTCGAATGGCTCGCCCTCGACTCCTCCGAGTGCGACGCGCTGTGCGCCCCGAAGTCGGCGGATCCGGTCACCGATTCCGAGCGGACCGCGTCGGTGCAGCTCGAGCACCCGGCGTACATGATCTACACGTCCGGTACCACCGGTCTGCCCAAGGGCGTCGTCGTCACCCACACCGGTCTGGCCAACTTCTCCGCCGAGCAGCGCACCCACTACGGGGTGAGCCCGTCGGCGCGGACCCTGCACTTCGCGTCCCCGAGCTTCGACGCGTCCGTCCTCGAACTGCTGCTCGCCTTCGGCTGCGGCGCGACGATGATCGTCGCCCCCGCAGACCTGTACGGCGGCGAGGAACTCCGAAACTTCCTCGCGGACAACGAGGTCACCCACGCCTTCGTCACGCCCGCCGCGCTCGCGTCGGTGGAGCAGGCCGGACTCGACCGGCTCGAGGTCGTCGTGGTCGGCGGCGAGGCGTGCCCGCCGGAACTGGTGGAACGCTGGGCGCCGGGTCGCCGGATGTACAACGGCTACGGACCCACCGAGGCCACCGTCATGAGCAACGTCAGCAACCTGCTGGTGCCCGGGAGCCGGATCGAGATCGGCGGTCCCGTCTGCGGTGTCACCGTCTACGTTCTCGACGAACTGCTGCGCCCGGTACCCGTCGGCGTGGCGGGGGAGTTGTACATCGCGGGCCCCGGTCTCGCTCGCGGCTACCACGACCGTCTCGGCCTCACCGCCGAACGATTCGTCGCGAACCCGTTCGGCGGCAGCGGCAGCCGGATGTACCGCACGGGCGACGTCGTCCGGTTCGTCGTCGACCACGGGCACCGCGCCGGTTACGGCGTGGAGTACGTCGGCCGCAGTGACTTCCAGGTGAAGGTCCGTGGTTTCCGGATCGAACTCGGCGAGATCGACGCCGTTCTGGTCAAGCACCCGGACCTCGAATTCGCGGCCACTCTCGGCACGTCGATGCCGTCGGGTTCGACCGCGCTCGTGTCGTACGTGCTGCCGACCGCGGGCGCCTCGCTGGACGTCGCCGAGGTGACGCATTTCGTCGGCGACATGCTTCCGGCGCACATGGTGCCGAGCGCGGTCGTCGTCCTCGACGAGATCCCGCTCACCACCGCAGGGAAACTCGACCGGAGGGCTCTGCCCGAGCCCGACTTCGACGCCCTGCAGGGCGAGATGATCGAGCCGCGTACGCCGACCGAAGAACTGGTCGCCGGTGTCCTCGCCGACGTGCTCGGGCTCACGAAGATCAGTGTCGCCGAGTCGTTCTTCGACCTCGGAGGAAACTCGCTCGTGGCGACGAAGGCTGTCGCCCGGCTCAACGCTGCCGCGGGTACCCGTCTGGGTGTGCGCGAGTTGTTCGAGGCGCCGACCGTGGAACGGCTCGCCCTGAAGGTGGCCGAGCAGGCAGGCATGGGCTCCGACCGGCCGGTCCTCGTCGCGCGGCCGCGCCCCGAGCGGGTTCCGCTGTCGATGGCTCAGCAGAGCATGTGGCTGATGAACCGGTTCGACACAGCATCCTCGGCGTACAACATCCCGCTCGCCGTGCGTCTGTCCGGTTCGCTCGACATCGACGCGATGTCGTCGGCTGTGTCGGATGTGCTCGCGAGGCACGAGTCGCTGCGGACCGTGTTCCCCGACTCCGGCGACGGCCCGTACCAGCAGGTCGTCGACATCGAGCAGGTTCCGCTCGACTTGACGCCCGTTCCGGTGACCGAAGCCGAACTTCACACGGCCCTCACCGAGTTCGCCACCGAGGGATTCGACGTCACGGTCGCGCCCCCGCTGCGGATCCGGTTGTTCGCCACGAGCGAGAGCGAGTTCCTGCTCGTCCTCGTCGTGCACCACATCTGCGCCGACGGTGCGTCGATGTCGCCGCTCGCGCGCGACGTCATGGTCGCGTACAGCGCGCGCACCGCCGGTGCGGCTCCGCTGTGGCAGCCGCTGCCGGTGCAGTACCCCGACTTCGCACTGTGGCAGCGCGAGGTCCTCGGCGACCCCGCCGACACCCAGTCGCTCGCGGGCAAGCAGATCGCCCACTGGGCCGACACCCTCGCTGGGGCACCCGAGCTCATCGACCTCCCGCTGGACCACGCACGCCCGGCCAGGCAGTCGATGCGGGGCGATTCGATAGACTTCGCGATCACCCCCGAGCTGCGGCGCGGCCTCGAAGCGGTCGGCAAGGAACGCGGCGCCTCGCTCTTCATGGTGACGCACGCGGCGTTGACGACGCTGCTGTCGCGGCTGAGCAGCAGCGACGACATCACCGTCGGCACACCGCTCGCCGCACGCAGCGATCAGGCGCTCGACGACCTGGTGGGCATGTTCGTCAACACCCTGGTCCTGCGCACCCACGTGCGGCCGGGCGATTCGTTCGCCGGTCTCGTCGAACGGGTCCGCGAAGGCGACCTGGCGGCGTTCGGCAATTCCGACGTGCCGTTCGAGAAGATCGTGGAGGCACTGCGGATCCGGCGCTCGGCGGCGTACTCGCCGCTGTTCCAGGTGATGCTGTCGTTCCAGAACAACCGGATGGACGCGCTCGAACTGCCCGGGCTGACCGTGCGCGTGATCGAGGACATGGCGCAGGGCGCCAAGTACGACCTCACGTTGACGATCACCGAGAAGGCCGACGAGTCGGGTGAACCGGCGGGCCTCGGTGGCCGGTTCACGTTCGCCACCGACCTGTTCGAGCGGAGCACCGCGGAACGGATCTCCGAAAGGTTCGTCCGGATCCTCGAGGCCGTCGTCACCGACCCCGATGTCGCCGTGGGTGACATCGATATTCTCACCGAACGTGAAAGAGCAAAGTTGAGCCCTGTCAGGCCCGCCCGCACGATGACTGTTCGCGAGCTCCCGCAGCTTCTGGCTGCTGCGGTCGAGGTCGCTCCCGACGCCGTCGCGGTCGCTCACGACGGCATGCAGGTCACGTACCGCGAGTTCGACGAGCGGCTTCGCTTGATGTCCGCGCCGCTGTCGGAGCGCGGCATGGGTCCCGACGCGATCGTCTCCGTCGTGCTGTCCGGTCTGGTTCCCACGATCATGATGGCCCCGCCGTCGAAGGACGGGAAGGACGGCTTCGGCACCATACTCGATCAGGTCATCGCCGATGCGCACGCCCTCGTCGGCGACATCGAGATCGCCGCGCCCGCACCGGAAATCGTTGCGACGGCGCCGTTGGAGTCCGAGATGCCCGACCCTGCGGGGTGGCCGCTCGAGCGGTTCATGGCGCGCTGGCAGGAGTCGGTGGAACGCGAACCCGATGCGCCAGCAGTCGTCGCGGGTGGGGTCACGACCACCAGGGACGAACTCAATCGACGCGCCAATCAGCTGGCCCGTGCACTCGGCGCGCAGGGGGTCGGCCCCGACGACGTTGTGGCACTGATCGTCCCGCGGTCGCTCGAGTGGGTGGTCGGCATGATCGCCACCTGGAAGCTGGGCGCCGCATACTCGCCGTTCGACCAGGACTGGGGCCTCGACCGGATCGTCGGGCTGATCGAGGACAGTGGTACCCGCGCCGTGGTCGTCACCAGCTCGTGGAGTGGCCTGAACGAGGCGCCGTTCGGCAACGCCGTCCTCGACGCCGCGATCGTCGTCGACGACGCCGACACGATCGAGCGGCTCGCCGCACACGACGGGAGCGACTTCGCGCACGACCCGTGGTCGGACTCCGAAGCGGGTTCCCGCCTGGCCTATGTCATCTCGACCTCGGGTTCGACCGGCCGGCCGAAGCCGACGATGGTGCCCATGATTGGTGTATCCAACACCTATCAGTGGTATCGTCACGCCCTGGATTTCACCGAGGGTACTGGTGTCCTCGTCGCCAACTCGCCGTTGTTCGACCAGACCCAGAAGAACATCTGGGTGTCGGTCGCGTACGGCGGCGTCATGCATCTTGCGGAGCCCGGCTTCGACCCGCTACCAATCCTCCGGCAGATCGGCGCCGGCGATGTGCAGATCGCGAACATGGCGCCCAGCGCCTTCGAGGTCCTGAGCGACCTCGACACGGAAGGGGTCCTCGGCAAGCTGGACATCGTGGTCGTCGGCGGCGAACAGCTCCGCCCCTCCGCCTGCTCCGCGCTGATCGGGACGCACACCCGTCTGATCAACACCTACGGGCCGACCGAGGCGTCGGCCACCGACTCCTCCTACGAGGTCGACCTCTCCTCAACGGATGCCGAGCAGTGGCCGGTGCCGTTTGGTGCGGCCTTCGAAGGGGTCGAGTACCATGTGCTCGATGGCCGGCTGCGCCCCGTTCCGCCCGGAGTGACCGGTGAGCTTTACATCGGCGGCATCGTGCTCGCTCGTGGATACGGCGGCATGACTGGGATTACGGCATCCCGCTTCGTCGCGAACCCGTTCGGGAACGCCGGCACCCGCCTCTACCGGACCGGCGACCTGGTCCGTGAGCGTGATCACGGCCAGCTGGTCTTCGTCGGCCGCAGCGACTTCCAGGTGAAGATCCGGGGGCTGCGGATCGAACTGGGGGAGATCGAGTCGGCGCTCACCGCGAATAGCGACGTGCTGCAGTCCGTAGTCGTCGTGCACGAGAGCGAGCAGGGACCCCGGCTCGTCGGCTACGTCACCGCGGCGGCAGGCGTAGAACTCGACTCCGATGCGACCCTGGACGACCTGCAACGTGTCTTGCCGTCGCACATGATCCCCGACACATTGATGGTTCTCGACGAGATGCCACTCACCGCGAACCTCAAGATCGACCGCAAGGCCCTGCCCGAGCCGGTATTCGCCACGAGCACCGTGGAATTCGTCGCACCGAGGACCCCGCTCGAGGAGGTCGTCGCCGGAATCTTCGGTGACGTGATCTCCGCGACGCGGGTGAGTGTCGAAGAGTCTTTCTTCGAGCTCGGCGGCAACTCGCTCAGCGCCACCCGCGTCGCAGCCCGCGTCACGTCCGCGACCGGCACCGAGGTCGGGATCCGCGATCTGTTCGACGCTCCGACCGTTGCGACCCTCGCGAAGCTCGTCGAGGACCGGGCCCACAACGGCTCGAACCGGCCTGCGCTCGTCGCGGGGGAACGCCCCCGGGAATTGCCGCTGTCGCTGGCGCAGCAGCGGATGTGGTTCCTCAACCGTTTCGATCCGTCGTCGCCGGCGTACAACGTTCCGCTCACCGTGCGACTGCGCGGCGAGCTGGACGTCGCAGCCCTGGCTGCGGCGCTCTCCGACGTCGTCGCGCGGCACGAGGTGCTGCGGACCGTGTTCCCGGACTCCGATTCCGGTGCGCACCAGGTGATCCTGCCCGCCGCCGGCATCGACCTCGCTCTCGAGCCGGTCGACGTCCGCGAGGAGGGCCTGCGGGACCTGATGTTCGAGTTCGGTTCCACCGGCTTCGACGTCACCGACACGATCCCGGTCCGGGCCCGCCTGTTCCGGGTCGACGCGACCGACCACGTCCTGGTGCTGGTCATGCACCACATCGCGTCCGACGGTGCGTCCACGCTGCCGCTGGCCCGCGACGTCATGACGGCCTACGCGGCCCGTCAGGACGGGACGCAGCCCACGTGGCCGGCGCTGCCCGTCCAGTACGCCGACTACGCGCTGTGGCAGCGGGACGTGCTCGGTTCCGAGGACGACCCCGATTCCCTGGCCGCGGCGCAGATCGACTTCTGGTCGAAGACCCTCGCGGGTGTGCCCGACGTCCTGGCCCTCCCCACCGACCGGCTCCGCCCGACGGTGCGGTCGATGGCCGGTGCCTCAGTCGGCTTCTCCGTCGACGAGGACATCCACCGTCGTCTCGGTGAGGTCGCGCGCGCACACAACGTGTCACTGTTCATGGTGCTGCACGCGTCGCTGTCCGTGCTGCTGGCGCGGCTCAGTTCGAGCACCGACATCGCCATCGGCACCGCCGTGGCCGGTCGCGGTGCCGAGGCGCTCGAGAACCTCGTCGGCATGTTCGTCAACACGCTGGTGCTGCGGACCGAGGTCGAGCCGGCAGCGTCCTTCGCCGAACTGCTCGAACAGGTCCGCACCCAGGACCTCGCCGCGTTCAGCAACCAGGACGTCCCGTTCGAGCAGTTGGTGGACGCCCTGAAGCCGACCCGGTCCACGGCGTACTCGCCGCTGTTCCAGGTCGTGCTGACCCATCAGGTCAACGGCATCCCGTCGCTCGAGTTCGCCGGACTCGAGGCGACACCCGGTGCCGTGGACGTCGAGTTCAGCAAGTTCGACCTCACCGTCGACCTGCGCGAACTGTGGTCGGACGAGGGTGCGCCCACCGGGATCACCGGTGTTCTCGGGTTCGCCACCGAGATCTTCGACGCGGAGACCGTGCAGGGCTTCGCGGATCGTTTCGTGCGGATCCTCGCCGCCGTCGCAGGCGGCGGAACCGACATCGCGGTAGGGGACATCCCCATCCTCGACGCCGAGGAGACAGCGGAACTGACACCGGTCCGCGGTATCGAGGGCACACCGCCCACGACACTCGTCGAACTGCTGTCCGCGGCGGTCGCCGCGAACCCCGACGGGGCCGCGATCGTCTCGGGCGGCGACAGCATCACCTACCGGGAGCTGGACGAGCGCTCGAACCGTGTGGCGCGCATCCTGATCGAGCGCGGAGTCGACGCGGAGACATTCGTCGGGCTCGGCATCACCCGCTCGATCGCGTCCATCGTCGGCATCTGGGCCGTCGCCAAGAGCGGCGGCGCATACGTGCCGATCGACCCCCGCTACCCGGACGAGCGCATTGCGCACATGGTCACCGATTCCGGTGTGTCGCTCGGGCTTTCCGTGAGCTCCGAGGTCGGCCGGCTTCCGGCGGACGTCGACTGGCTGGTCCTCGACAGCGAAGCGTTCGAGAACGCCTCCGCGCGGTACTCCACGGCTCCCGTCGCGGAGGCGGAGCGTCGCACGGCGGTGACACCGGCCAACAGCGCGTACGTGATCTACACGTCCGGCACTACCGGGCAGCCCAAGGGCGTCGTCGTGACCCACCGGGGCCTCGCCAACTTCGCGGCCGAACAGCGTGAGCGTTACCAGGTGACGACGGACTCGCGGACGCTGCATTTCGCGTCGCCGAGCTTCGACGCGTCGGTCCTCGAACTGCTGCTCGCGGTCGGCGCCGGCGCGACCATGGTGATCGCTCCCACCGACGTGTACGGCGGACCCGAGTTCGCGAATTTCCTGCGCGAGCACCGCGTCACGCACGGCTTCGTCACGCCTTCGGCGCTGGCGTCGGTGGATCCGTCCGGGCTGGACGACTTCCAGTTCGTCGTCGCCGGCGGCGAGGCCGTCCCGGCGGAACTCGCGGCCCGCTGGGCATCCGGACGTTCGCTGTTCAACGGATACGGTCCCACCGAGACCACGATCATGACCAACATCAGCGACCCGATGGCCGCCGACGGTCCGGTCACGATCGGTGGTCCGATCCGCGGCACCAGCGCGCTGGTCCTCGACGATCGACTCCGCCCCGTTCCGGTCGGTATCGCAGGTGATCTCTATCTGTCGGGCCTCGGACTCGCCCGCGGCTACCACCGGCGCACGTCGCTGACCGCGGGACGCTTCGTCGCGAACCCGTACGGTGAGCCGGGCGACCGGATGTACCGCACCGGCGACGTCGTGCGCTGGACGAAGGACGCGGACGGCGCGCTGACCGTCGACTACGTCGGCCGCTCGGACCAGCAGGTGAAGGTCCGCGGATTCCGCATCGAACTCGGCGAAATCGACGCGGTGCTCGCCAAGCACCCCGCCGTCGACTTCGCCACGACGTCCGTGCTGCCCGGACCGACCGGGGATTCGGTCCTCGTGTCGTACGTGCTCCCGGTGCCGGGCGCCGAGGTCGACGTCACCCGGGTGCTGGACTTCGTGGGCGAGTTCGTGCCCGCGTACATGGTGCCGTCGACGATCGTGATCCTCGACGCCATCCCGCTCACCCCGGTGGGCAAGCTCGACCGCCGGGCCCTGCCCGCGCCCGAGTTCCTGGCGGAGGACCGTGAGTTCCGTGCCGCGGGAACCGCTCTCGAACAGCGGGTCGCCGCGGTGTTCGCGGAGGTCCTCGGTGTCGACGTGGTCGGTGCCGACGACTCCTTCTTTACGCTCGGCGGCAACTCGCTCGCCGCCACCCGCGTGATGGCGCGGATCAACGAGGCCGTCGGCATCGACGCTCCGGTGCGCGAGATCTTCGAGGCCCCCACGGTGGCGCAGCTGGCCCGCAGGCTGGAAGATCTCGGTGTGGACGGCGGCTCCCGTCCACCCGTCACCGCCGGACCGCGTCCGGACCGTCTGCCGCTGTCGCTGGCACAGCAGCGCATGTGGTACGCCAACCGGTTCGATCCCGAATCGGCCGAGTACAACATCCCGTTGGCGCTGCGGCTCACCGGCGCCCTGGACGCCGACGCGCTGCGCTCGGCGATCGCCGACGTCGTTGCGCGGCACGAGTCGCTGCGCACGGTGTACCCGGATTCCGTCGACGGCCCCTACCAGGTCGTCCTGTCCGCATCCGACACGAAGTCCGGGCTCGACGTCGTCCGCGTGGCCGACGAGCAGGAACTGCGGGAGCAGGTCGTCGCACTGGCATCGGCCGGCTTCGACGTCACCGCCGACGTGCCGGTTCGCGCCGCCCTGTTCGAACTCGGGGAAGGCGACCACGTCCTCGTGGTCGTGGTCCACCACATCTCGGCGGACGGCTCGTCGATGGCCCCGCTCGCACGGGACCTGTTCGGCGCCTACGGCGCTCGCGTGCAGGGGGAGGAGCCCCGCTTCTCGCCGCTGCCCGTGCAGTACCCGGACTTCGCCCTGTGGCAGCGGAATCTCATCGGCTCCGAGGACGACCCGGAGTCGCTCGCGGGCAAGCAGATCGCGTACTGGACGCACGCGCTCGGCGATGCACCGGAGGTCCTCGACCTCCCTGCCGACCGGTCGCGCCCGGCTGTCCGGAGCCCGCAGGGCGGACTGATCGAGTTCGAGATCGGGCAGGACGTGCACCGGTCGCTGAACGAACTCGCGCAGACCCACCAGGCGTCGCTGTTCATGGTGGTGCACACCGCACTCGCCGTGCTGCTGGGACGACTGAGCAACACCAGCGACATCTCCGTCAGCACCCCTGTCGCGGGCCGCGGTGACCGCGCGCTCGACGATCTCGTCGGTATGTTCGTCAACACGCTCGTGCTGCGCACCGATGTCGACCAGAACGCCCGCTTCAGCACGCTGCTTACGCAGGCACGTGAGGTCGATCTGAATGCATTCGGCAACGCCGATGTGCCGTTCGAGCAGATCGTCGAGGTGCTCCGTCCGTCGCGCACCGCCGCGTACGCGCCGCTCGCGCAGGTGATGCTGAGCTTCCAGAACCTCGAACGGCCGAAGCTCGAGCTCGCCGGGCTGACCGTCGAGGTCCTCGAGAGCGGACTCACGACGAGCAAGACCGATCTCGGTGTCGCCGTCGAGGAACGGTTCGACGAAGGCTCGGTCGCGAACGGCATGCGGGGCTGGTTCTCCTACGCCACCGACCTCTTCGACGAGTCGACGGTCCGCGGTTTCGCCGATCGCTTCGTTCGTGTGCTCGAGGCCGTCACGGCCGATGCGGACGCCGTCGTCGGCGACATCGACATCCTGACCGAGGACGAGAAGGCCGGACTGGCGGTGCCGGACGAGGCGGCGCAGTCCCTGATGTCGCACTCGATCTCGGAGGAGCTGGCGGCCACCCAGTCGCTGCCCGAACTCCTCGACGGTGCGGCGTCGATCAACCCGGACGGAATCGCGCTGTCGCACAACGGCACCGATGTCACGTATGTGCAGTTGCGGGACAAGTCAGCGGAGCTCGCGCGCACGCTCGCCGGTGTGGGCGTTGGCCCGGAGGCCGCGGTCACGGTGGCCCTGTCCACCCTGCTGCCCGGACTGCTCGACGGCTCGTCGGGCGAAGGCTTCGCCGACACGTTCGCCGGTGTCCTCGCCGGTGTGATCGCCGACGCGACGTCGGCGACGTCCGCGACCGCGGCGGAGCGGCGGACCCTCGTCGACCTGTTCGACGAGCAGGTGGCGCGCACGCCGGACGCGGTTGCGCTGGTGTTCGGCGACGACGCGCTGACGTATGCCGAGTTCGATGCCCAGACCAACCGCGTGGCACGGGAATTGCTCGCGAAGGGTGTCGGTCCGGAGTCCCGGGTCGCGGTCGCCCTGCGGCGTTCCCTCGAGATGATGATCGCGATCTACGCGATCGAGAAGACGGGCGCCGCGTACGTGCCGCTCGACCCGGATCATCCGGTGGCGCGCACCGGGTACGTGATCGACAGCGCGTCCCCGGTCTGTGTGCTGACCTCGTCGGCCGATCGGGGTGCCGAGACGGACGTGCCGCAGATCGAGGTGGACACCGTCGACCTCTCCGGGCACCCCGACGGTCCGATCACCGACGACGAGCGCGGGGCACCGGTCCGTCCGGATTCGGCCGCCTACGTGATCTACACGTCCGGATCGACCGGCAAGCCGAAGGGCGTCGCGGTCAGTCACCGGGCGATCGTCAACCGGTTGCTGTGGATGCAGGACACATACCCGATGGATTCCACGGACGTAGTCCTGCAGAAGACCCCCGTCACGTTCGACGTGTCCGTGTGGGAACTGTTCTGGCCACTCGGGGTCGGGGCCAAGCTCGTTGTCGCGATCCCGGACGGGCACCGCGACCCGGCGTACCTCTCCAAGGCGATCGCCGAGCACAGCGTGACCACGATGCACTTCGTGCCGTCCATGCTGGCCGTGTTCACCGCAGGTGCGGACGCCGCGCTGTGCGGTTCGCTGCGTCAGGTGTTCTGCAGTGGTGAAGCCCTTCCGCCTGCCTCCGCCGACTCGTTCCGGGACTTCTCCTCCGCAGCGCTGCACAACCTGTACGGTCCGACGGAGGCAGCGGTCGACGTCACCTACTGGGAGTGCACCGAAGCGGACCGCACGACCGTGCCGATCGGTGCGCCCGTGTGGAACACCCAGCTGTACGTCCTCGACTCGCGGCTGCGTCCCGTCCCCGCGGGCGTGCACGGCGAGCTGTACCTCGCCGGCATCCAGCTTGCCCGCGGCTACGTCGGCCGAAGCGACCTGACGTCGGACCGGTTCGTGGCGAACCCGTTCGGCACGGCCGGACAGCGGATGTACCGCACCGGCGACATCGTCCGCAAGCGAGCCGACGGCATCGTCGAGTACATCGGGCGCCGCGATTTCCAGGTCAAGCTCCGCGGACAGCGGCTCGAGCTCGGCGAGGTCGAGTCGGCGCTTCTCGCGTACCCGTCGGTGGCGCAGGCCGTGGTCGTCGTGCACCGCAGCGAGGCCACCGGCGAGAACCTGGTGGGCTACGTGATCCCGGTGGCCGGTGCGATGATCGACACCGCGTCGGTGCTGGACGCGGCAGCGGAGACGCTGCCCGCGTACATGGTGCCCGCCCGGATCCTCGTCCTGGACAGCTTCCCGCTCGGTGCCACCGGGAAGTTGAACCGTGGCGCACTTCCCGAACCCGACTTCGTCACGTCCGGGGCCGAATACGTCGCACCCCGCACCCCGGTCGAGGAGATCGTCGCAGGGGTGTTCGGCGACGTGCTCGGCGTCGAACGCGTCGGTGCCGTCGACTCGTTCTTCGACCTCGGTGGCAACTCCATCAGCGCGACGAGGCTCACGGCCCGGCTCAGGGTCGCACTCGGCGTGCACCTCTCGGTGCGGGAATGCTTCGAAAATCCGACCGTCGCGGAACTCGCGGCACTGCTCGAGGCGACCTCGGGGACCGTCGAACAGCGTCCCACGCTCGTCGCCCGTCCGCGGCCCGACCGCATCCCGCTGTCGCTGGCCCAGCAGCGGATGTGGTTCGTCAACCAGTTCGATCCGTCCTCCCCGGCTTACAACCTGCCGCTGGCGGTGCGGTTGACCGGCTCGATCGACCCGGCGGCGCTGAATTCGGCGTGGGCGGACGTCGTGGAGCGGCACGAGTCGCTGCGGACGGTCTTCCCGGTCGGCGACGAGGACGCGCACCAGGTCGTGCTGCCCGCAGCCGACGTGGTGTCCGACCTGACCCCGACCCCGGTCGCCGACGAGCAGGACCTGTACGCGCGGTTGCGTGAACTCGGCTCCACCGCATTCGACGTCACCGAGACGGTGCCGGTGCGGGTCGCGTGCTTCGAGGTTAACCCCACCGACCACATCCTGATGATGGTCGTGCACCACATCTCGGCCGACGGTGCGTCGCTGGCGCCCCTGTTCACCGACATCATGACCGCCTACGCGGCGCGTGCCGCCGGCAGTGCTCCCGGCTGGGAACCGCTGCCCGTACAGTACGCCGATTACGCGCTGTGGCAGCGTGAGTCGCTCGGTGACGAGTCAGACCCCGAATCGCTGGTCGCCCGCCAGCTCGGCTACTGGCAGCAGGCGCTCGGCGGGCTCCCCGAGGTGCTCGAGTTGCCGACCGACCGGCCCCGGCCGCCCGTGCAGTCGCTGCGCGGCGCGTCGGCCCGGTTCACGATCGACGCGCAGACCCACCGTGGGCTGCTCGCGATCGCCCAGGAAACGAACTCGACCCTCTTCATGGTCGTGCACGCCGCGCTCGCGGTCCTGCTCGAGCGGCTGTCGTCGCAGACGGACGTCGCGATCGGCACGCCGGTCGCCGGCCGCGGCGAGCAGGAACTCGACAGGCTCGTCGGCATGTTCGTCAACACCCTCGTGCTCCGCGCGTCGGTGCGCCCCGACGACACCTTCGCCGACCTGCTGGCACAGGTGCGCGCCACCGATCTGAATGCGTTCAGCCACAGCGACGTTCCGTTCGAGCGTCTCGTCGAGGTACTCGACGTCCCGCGGTCGACGGCGCACCAGCCGCTGTTCCAGGTGGCGTTGTCGTTCGACAACAACGAGTCGGTCCGGATGGAGTTCCCGGGTCTCGAGATCTCCGCGCTCGACGCGCCGCTCGAGGTCGCGAAATTCGATCTCCAGCTCAGTGTCGGCGAGCGCTACGTCGACGGGTCCGCCGCGGGTATCGCCGCGACGTTCAACTACTCGACCGACATCTTCGACGAGCAGACCGTCCTGAGCTTCGCGGACCGGTTCGGCCGGATCCTCCATGCCGTGTCGGCCGACCGCGACGTGGTCCTCGGCGACATCGAGATCCTCGACGCCGCGGAGAAGACCGCGATCGCACCCGTACGCGGACCGCAGTCGATCGAGCCGCACACACTGCCCGAACTGCTGCGTTCGGGTGTCGAGATCTCACCCGAGTCGGTCGCGGTGTCCTTCGAGGGACGCGAGGTCACGTACCGGGAACTCGACGAGCGGTCGAATCAGCTGGCGCGCGTCCTGATCGACCGGGGCGTGGGGCCGGAGAACTATGTCGCACTGGCGATCACGCGTTCCGTCGAATCCATCCTCGGGATCTGGTCGATTGCCAAGGCCGGCGGCGCCTACCTGCCCGTCGACCCGAAGCTTCCGTTCGAGCGGGTCGGCGAGATGCTGTCCGATTCGGCGGCGGTCCTCGGACTGACGGTCGCCCGCCACCACGACGACCTTCCCGGCACGGTGCCGTGGATCGTCCTCGACGAGACGGCGGCGGCCGAGGAGATCGGTGCCCGCAGTGCGGTCGCGGTGGAGGATTCGGATCTGCGACGCGCGCTGACGGTCGACCACCCGGCGTATCTCATCTACACCTCGGGTTCGACGGGGAAGCCCAAGGGCGTGGTGGTCACCCACCGCGGTCTGGCGAACCTCACCCGCGAGGTGCGCGAGCACTACGTCGTGTCACCGGACTCCCGATTCCTGCACGTGGCGTCGCCGAGCTTCGACACGTCGGTCGGGGAGATGCTCGCCGCGTTCAGCGCGGGCGCCACCCTGGTGATCTCGCCCGCGGACGTCTACGGCGGCGACGAACTCGCCGACCTGATCCGCCGTGAGCGGGTCAACAACGTGGTCATGACACCGACCGCGCTGATGACCGTCGACCCCGACGGGCTCGACTCCGTCACGTCCGTCGTGGTCGGCGGCGACACCTGCACACCGGAACTCGTGGCCCGGTGGGCTCCCGGCCGCGAGATGCGCAACGCGTACGGTCCGACCGAGACCACGGTCATCGTCACCATCACCGAACCGATGGTGGCCGGTGAGCGGGTGACGATCGGTTCGCCGCTGCGTGGCGTCGAATCCCTCATCCTCGATTCGCGGTTGCGTCCGGTGCCGGAGGGAGTTCCCGGGGAGCTCTACATCTGCGGTCCGTCGGTGACCCGCGGCTACCACAACCGTCCGTCGGTCACGGCGGAGCGGTTCGTGGCCAACCCGTTCGGCGAACCCGGCGCGCGCATGTACCGCACCGGCGACGTCGTGCGCTGGGCGGACGGACATCGGGTGGAGTACGTCGGCCGGTCCGACTTCCAGGTGAAGGTCCGCGGGTTCCGCGTCGAACTCGGTGAGATCGACGCCGCCCTGGCCGCGCAGGTGGACGTCGAGTTCGCCGTGACCGTGGGTCGCGAGAACCCGGCCGGGCTGACGACCCTCGTGTCGTACGTCCTGCCCGCCGACGGTGCGACGGTCGATCCGGAATCGCTGAAGTCGGTTGTCGGCGAGACGCTTCCGCCGTACATGGTGCCGTCCGTTGTGATCCTTCTCGACGAGATCCCGCTGACAGGCATCGGCAAGCTGGATCGCGCGCGGCTGCCCGAACCCGAGTTCGTCACCGCGGGGGCGGAGTTCCGTGCCCCGACGACGCCGGCGGAAGAGACGATCGCAGGCATCTTCGCCGCGGTGCTCGGGCTCGAGCAGGTCAGTGTCGACGACAGCTTCTTCGACCTCGGCGGAAACTCGCTGAGCGCCACCCGTGTCGTGTCCAGGGCCGGCCAGGTCTTCGGTCGCCGAATCGGGGTGCGGGAACTGTTCGAGGCACCGACGGTCGCGGGCCTCGCCGCCCGCATCGGCACCCCCGACGAGAACGTCCGACCGCGGCCCGTTCTCGCGCCGCGGGAGAGGTCTGCCTTCGTCCCGTTGTCGCTGGCACAGTCCCGGATGTGGTTCATCAACCGCTTCGACCCGGACTCGTCCGCCTACAACATTCCGCTCGCGGTCCGGTTGACCGGTGCGCTGGACGTGGACGCGCTGCAGTCCGCCGTGCTCGACGTGCTCGACCGGCACGAGTCGCTGCGCACGATCTACCCGGACTCGCCGGAGGGCCCGCACCAGGTGATCCTCCCCGCCGACCAGGTCCGGCTGGACCTGACGCCCGCTGCGGTGTCGGACGACGAACTGCGCGAGCAGTTGGTCGGGATGGTCACTGCCGGATTCGACGTCACCGCCGACGTCCCGCCGATCCGGACACTACTGTTCGAGGTCGGACCGCAGGACTACGTGCTTGCGTTAGTCGTGCACCATGTGTCCACGGACGGCGAATCCACGGCTCCCTTCGTGCGTGACGTCATGGTGGCGTACGCGTCCCGGGCGGCAGGCCGGGAACCCGGCTTCGCTCCGCTCCCGGTGCAGTATGCGGACTACGCGATCTGGCAGCGTGAACTCCTCGGCAGCGAGGACGACCCCGACAGCCTGATCGCCGCCCAGCTGGCCTTCTGGAAGAAGACGCTGGCTGGCGTGCCCGACCTCCTCGAGCTGCCGGTGGACCGGCCACGACCGCCTGTGCAGTCCCTGCGCGGGTCGCGGATCGACTTCACCATCGACGCCGAGGTGCACCGCGGTCTGGCAGCACTGGCCCGCAGGCACAACGCCAGCGTGTTCATGGCCGTGCATGCCGCGTTCGCGGTGCTGCTCAGCCGTGTGTCCGGCACCGAGGACGTCTCGGTGGGTACCCCGATCGCAGGCCGCGGCGAGCGCGAACTCGACGACGTCGTCGGCATGTTCGTCAACACCCTCGCACTGCGGGTGCAGGTCGACGGGCAGCAGACGTTCGACGAGATCCTCGACCGCGCCCGCGAGGCCGACCTCGAGGCGTTCTCGCACGCCGACGTACCGTTCGAGCGCCTGGTCGAGGTCCTGAACCCGGCGCGGTCGATGGCCCACCACCCGATCTTCCAAGTGGGCTACTCGTTCCAGAACATGACCAAGGCCGAGCTGGAACTGCCCGACCTCACGGTCACACCGCTCGAGGTCGAGGGTGACACCGCACAGTTCGACCTGCATCTGATCTTGGGGGACAGCCCCGAGGGTGAGCAGATGTCGGGCGTGTTCACGTTCGCCACCGACCTGTTCGACGCCGCCACTGTCAAGCGTTTCGCGGACATGTTCCGCCGCGTCCTGGCCGCCGCGGTGGATTCTCCGCGAACCGCGGTCGGCGACCTACCTCTCGCCGGCGGCGACGAGCGCACGCTCGTGGTGTCCGGATGGAACGACACCGCGCGGGCCCTGCCGGATACGACGCTCGCGGACATGTTCGCGTCCGCCGCCGCGGAGAATCCGGACGTCACCGCTCTCGTGTTCGAGGGCGAGTCGCTGACGTACGCCGATTTCTCGGCGCGGGTCAACCGGTTGGCCCGGCACCTCGTCGGCCGCGGGGTCGGCCCGGAAACCGTGGTCGGCCTGGCGATTTCGCGTTCGGTGGAACTGCTGGTCGGCATGTACGCGATCGCCGCGGCCGGCGGCGCGTACCTGCCGATCGACCCGGACCATCCGGCCGAGCGCACCGCGTACGTGCTGGAGAGCGCGCAACCCGTCTGTGTCCTGGCGACCCGCGCCGTCGTCGGGGGACTGCCGGGTGGCGTCGACTACCTCCTCCTCGACGAACTCGATCTGGGCGGGATCGACCCGTCTCCGCTCACCGACTCGGAGCGGATCGCACCGCTGCTGCCGGAGAACGCCGCGTACGTGATCTACACATCCGGTTCGACCGGTCGCCCGAAGGGTGTGGCGATCGCGCACCGTGCGATCGCGAACCAATTGCGGTGGAAGCAGGCGGAATACCCGCTCACCGCCGAGGATTCGGTGCTGCTCAAGACGGCGGCGACGTTCGACCTGTCGGTGTGGGAGTTCTGGTGGGCGCTGACCGCGGGCGCACGTCTGGTCGTCGCCACACCGGACGGCCACCGCGACCCGTCGTATCTGGCCGCACTCGTTGCGGAGCAGCAGGTCTCGACCGTGCACTTCGTGCCTTCGCTGCTGTCGGCGTTCGTCGCGGTGGCGGAGCCGGCCCAGCTGGTGTCGTTGACACGTGTGCTCTGCATCGGTGAGGCACTGCCCGCCGACACGATGCTCCGGTTCCGCGACGTCTCCGACGCGGAGATCTTCAACCTGTACGGCCCCACCGAGGCCGCCGTCAGCGTCACCCACTACCGGTGCGGCGACGAGCGCGACGGTTCGGTCCCGATCGGCAGGCCCGAATGGAACACGCAGACCTACGTTCTCGATTCGCGTCTGCACCCAGTTCCCGCCGGCGTCACAGGTGAGCTCTATCTCGCGGGCGAGCAGTTGGCGCGCGGTTACTTCGGCCGCCACGACCTCACCGCGGAACGGTTCGTCGCCAACCCGTTCGGCGAGGCCGGACAGCGGA
The DNA here is from genome assembly GCF_042671975.1 of Rhodococcus sp. NPDC127593. Classification (NCBI taxonomy): domain Bacteria; kingdom Bacillati; phylum Actinomycetota; class Actinomycetes; order Mycobacteriales; family Nocardiaceae; genus Rhodococcus; species Rhodococcus sp. NPDC127593. The sequence continues at coordinate 29,860 of NZ_JBHXWI010000009.1, forward strand.
TGTACCGCACCGGTGACCTGGTGCGATGGAACCGCGACGGTAACCTCGACTATGTCGGCCGGAGCGACTTCCAGGTCAAGGTCCGCGGTTTCCGGATCGAACTCGGCGAGATCGAGCGGGCGCTCGTGGCGCACCCGTCGGTGGCGCAGGCCGTCGTCGTGGTCCACCACGACCGTCACACCGGGGACCGGCTCGTCGGCTACGTGGTGCCGGAGCAGGGCGACTCCGTCGACGAAGCCGACGTTCTCACGTTCGCCGGCCGGTCGGTGCCGGGGTACATGGTGCCGTCCGCGCTGATCACCCTCGATGCGCTGCCGCTGAACATCAACGGCAAGCTCGATCGCAAGGCGCTCCCCGAACCCGAGTTCGGTGGCGCCGTGGACCATTACAAGGCTCCGCGTACCCCCGTCGAGGAGATCGTCGCGGGCGTGTTCGCGGACGTGCTCGGTCACGAGCGGGTCAGCGTGGACATGAGCTTCTTCGACCTCGGCGGCAACTCGCTGGTCGCGACGCGCGTGGTCGCCCGCGTCAACGCCGCGCTCGACACGTCGATCGGTGTGCGTGAACTGTTCGAGGCCCCGACGGTGATCGCGCTGTCGGCTCGCGCCGAGCAGTCCGACTCGGCCGGCGCGAACCGGCCGGCGCTGGTGCCGCAGCCGCGTCCGGCCCGGATTCCGCTGTCCCCGGCACAGTCCCGTATGTGGTTCATCAACCAGTTCGACACGGCGTCGGCGGCGTACAACATTCCGCTGGCGATCAAGCTGACGGGCCACCTCGACGTTTCTGCGCTCGAACGGGCACTCGGCGACGTCGTCGAACGGCACGAGACGCTGCGCACGACGTACCCCGACACCGGAGACGGTCCGGGCCAGGTCGTGTTGTCGCGGGCCCGGAGTTTCACCTCTCTGGACGTGGAGAACGTCGCCGACGAGAACGCCCTGCGTGCGCGCGTGATCTCTCTGGTCACCGCCGGTTTCGACGTCGCGCAGGCCGTCCCGGTCCGCGCGCGTCTCCTGCGGATCGACGCCGAGCAGCACGTGTTGGTCATCGTGGTCCACCACATCTCGTCCGACGGCGCCTCGACGGCACCGCTGGCGCGCGACGTGGTGATCGCCTACAGCGCCCGCGCCGCCGGTTCCGAACCTGCCTGGGCTCCGCTCGACATCCAGTACGCGGACTTCTCGCTCTGGCAGCACGAGTTGCTCGGCGACGAGAACGCGTCGGATTCGCTGGCCACCAAGCAGATCGACTACTGGCGGACCACGCTCAGCGGTCTGCCGGACGTGCTGCCGTTGCCGACGGACCGGCCGCGGCCGCCCGCGCAGTCGATGCGCGGCGCGAACTTCGACTTCGAGATCGACACGGAACTGCGCGAGCGGCTCGGGGCGCTGGCACGCGAGCACAATGCGTCGCTGTTCATGGTCGCGCACGCGGCACTGTCGGTGCTGCTCGCTCGGCTGAGTGCCACGGACGACATCGCGGTGGGTACCGCGATCGAGGGCCGCGGCGAGGCCGCGCTCGACGACCTGGTCGGCATGTTCGTCAACACGCTGGTGTTGCGCGCCCAGGTCGACGTCGACGCGACGTTCTCCGACCTCCTCGCGCAGGTGCGTCAGCGCGACCTCGGTGCGTTCACGCACACCGACGTGCCGTTCGAGCGGCTGGTCGAGATCCTCCAGCCGGAACGCTCGACGGCGTTCTCGCCGCTCTTCCAGGTGGCTCTCGCGTTCCAGAACATCGAGCAGGCACACCTGGAACTTCCCGGTCTGACGGTCGAGGGGCTCGACGGTGGGATCAGCGCCGCGAAGTTCGATCTGCAGCTCACGCTCGCCGACGCAGCCGACGCGGACGGGAACGCGCCGATGCGGGGCGTCTTCACCTACGCGACGGACCTGTTCGACGAACGCACGATTGCGTCGTTCGCGTTCCGTTTCCAGCGCATCCTCGAAGCGATCACTACCGACGCCTCCGTGCTGATCGGGGACATCGACGTCCTGAGCGAGAACGAGCACGCGGTGCTCGCACCCGTGCGCGGCGCCGACAGCGCCACACCCGAGCTCCTGGCGAGCATCCTCGCCACCGCCGCGGCGGTGGACCCCGACGCCGTCGCCGTCGTGTGCGGCGACGAGCAGGTTACCTACCGTGAACTCGACGAGCGCTCCAACCGACTCGCCCGCGTCCTGATCGGCAGGGGCATCGGGGCCGACGACTTCGTCGCGCTGGCGCTGACGCGTTCCGTCGAATCCATCCTGTCCATCTGGGCGGTCGCGAAGACCGGCGCCGCGTTCGTGCCCGTCGACCCGAGCTACCCGTTCGACCGGATCCTGCACATGGTCACGGACTCTCGCGTGGAGGTCGGTCTCACCACCGGCGCCCACGTCGGCGAGCTGCCCGACACCGTGCGGTGGCTGGTGCTCGGTGAGGACGAGATGGACGGCGACTGCGCGTCCGTGTCGTCCGAGGCCGTCACCGACGCCGACCGCATCCGTCCGACGCGGGTCGACGACGCGGCGTACGTCATCTACACGTCGGGGTCGACGGGTCTGCCGAAGGGCGTCGTCGTCACCCACACCGGCCTGGCGAACGTCACGACCGAGCAGGTCGAGCGGCTCCGGCTCACCCCGCAGTCGCGGGTGCTGCACTTCGCCTCGCCGAGCTTCGACGCGTCCGTGTTCGAGTTGCTGCATGCCGTGGCCGCCGCGTCGACGATGGTCATCGCGTCCGGCGTCGTGTACGGCGGCGACGAACTCGCCCGGTTGCTGAAGAAGCAGAAGGTCACGCACGCGTTCATCACGCCCGCGGCCCTGACCACGGTCGACCCGGCCGGGTTGGAAGGCATCGAGGTGCTGTCGGTGGCCGGCGAGGCCTGCCCGCCGGAACTCATGCAGAAGTGGGCACCGGGCCGGCGCATGTTCAACCTGTACGGCCCGTCCGAGGCGACGATCTGGAGCACGTCGAGCAACCCGATGAAGGCGGATCAGTCGGTCACCATCGGTGGTCCCACCCGGGGCGTGGACGTGGTCGTGCTCGACTCCCGGCTCACGCCGGTCCCGGTGGGGGTCGCGGGTGAGCTGTACGTGGCGGGCCCGAGCGTGGCGCGCGGCTATCACAACCGGTTCGCCCTGACGGCGGAGCGATTCGTCGCCAACCCGTTCGACGGTCCCGGTGAGCGGCTCTACCGCACCGGCGACGTCGTCCGCTGGGTGTACGACGGGGAGACCGGCGACCTCGTCCTCGACTACGTCGGCCGGTCCGACTTCCAGGTGAAGGTCCGCGGGTTCCGTATCGAACTCGGCGAGATCGACGCCGAACTCGGCAGCCACCCCAGCGTCGACTTCGCGGTCACGCTGGGCCATCACCGCGAGCAGACCGGTCAGACCGTGCTGGTGTCGTACGTGATGCCGGCTGCGGGCGCGTCGATCGACGTCGCGGAACTGTCGGCGTTCGTGTCCGAGGCCCTGCCCGGGTACATGGTGCCGTCGTCGATCATGGCGATCGATTCGGTGCCGCTGACGCCCGCCGGAAAGCTCGATCGCAGGGCGCTTCCCGAGCCTCAGTTCGTGTCGGCAGCCGGCGAGTACTGCGCGCCGTCGACGCCGATGGAGAAGGCCATCGCCGACGTGTTCGCGCAGGTGCTCGGTGTGGACCGCGTCAGTGTCGACGACTCGTTCTTCGCCCTCGGCGGCGACAGCATCGTGTCCATCCAGCTGACGACCCGCGCGAAGAACGCCGGGGTGCTGTTCACGGCGCGGGACGTCTTCGAGCGCAAGACCGTCTCGGCGCTGGCCGACGTGGCCGCCTGGGCCACCGACGTCGACTCGGTGAAGCTCGAGGAACTGCCGGGCGGCGGGGTCGGTTCGATTCCGCTCACGCCCATCGCGCACTGGCTGGTGGAGACGGCAGGGACCTTCGAGAAGTTCTCGCAGGCCGTTCTGCTGACCACCCCGCCCGCGGTCACACGGGATCAGCTGGTGGCCACGGTGGATGCGGTCCTGGAACGCCACGACATCCTCCGATCCCGGCTCACCCGGACCGGGGACGACTGGGCGTTCGAGGCCCTCCCCACCGAAGAGGCATTCGGTGCGGACGACCTGATCGAGCAGATCGAGTTCACCGACAAGCCGGGAACGGATGGATTCGAGAGCCTGGCACGCGCGGCTCTCGACCGGGCGGCGGAACGGCTGGATCCGGCGTCGGGCCGGATGACGCAGTTCGTGTGGTTCGCTCCCGCGGCGTCGTTGCCGGGGCAGAGCGGCCGGCTGCTGGTGCTCGCGCATCACCTCGTCGTCGACGGTGTGTCCTGGCGAGTGCTGTTGCCGGACTTCGCGACCGCGGGCTCGCAGATCACGGCGGGACAGCCGGCGCAGCTCGAACCGGTCGGCTCCTCGGTCCGTGCGTGGGCGCACGGTCTGGTCGAGGAGGCGAAGTCGCCGCACCGCGTGGCGGAACTCGACTTCTGGCGCGGGATGCTCGCGGGCACGGATCCGCTGATCGGACAGCGTGCGTTCGATCCCGCACGCGACGTGATCGCCCGGACCGACCGCCTGAGCATGACGTTCTCGACGCAGGTGACGCAGGCGCTGCTCACCACGATCCCGCAGTCCGTGAACGGTGGTGTCAACGACGGCCTGCTCGCGGCTCTCGCTCTCGCGGTCGCCCGCTGGCGTGAACTCCGCAACGGGACCGAGGATCGCTCGGTGCTGATCAACCTCGAGGGACACGGCAGGGAAGAGGCGACCGTGCCCGGTGCCGACCTCTCCCGCACGGTGGGCTGGTTCACGAGCCTGTACCCGGTGCGGCTGGACGTCTCCCGGGCCGATCTCGCCGACGCGTTCGACGGCGGGACGTCGACCGGCGCGGCGCTGAAGGCTGTCAAGGAACAGTTGCTTGCCGTGCCCGACAAGGGCATCGGCTACGGGCTGCTTCGCTACCTGAACGAGGAGACCACTCCGGCCCTGGCATCGTTGCCGACTCCGCAGATCGGGTTCAACTACCTCGGTCGCGCGGGCTCGGTGGATCTGCCCGCCGAGATCCGGGATCTCGGCTGGATCCCGGACACCGATTCGGGTGAGTTCGGCGGTGCCATGGACGACGACATGGTGGCACCGGCGGTGCTCAGCATCAACGCGGTGACGTCGGAGACGGCGTCCGGCCCCCAGATCGAGGCCAAGATCGCGTTCGTCACCGAGATTCTCGACGAGGCGGACGTGTGGGAGCTTGCCGAACTGTGGCACGCCGCGGCGACCGCGCTGGCCGAGCACGCCTCCGGGCCGAACGGCGGCGGTCTCACCCCGTCCGACGTTCCGCTTGTGACTGTCACGCAGGACGACCTCGAGGCGCTCGAACGGCGCTACCCCGACGCCACCGACGTGTGGCCGCTCGCCCCCCTGCAGTCCGGAATGTTCTTCCATTCCGTTCTCGCCGAGGACGCGGTGGACGTCTACACCGCTCAGGTGGTGCTGGACTTCCAGGGCGCCGTCGACACCGGCCGGCTCCGCGGCGCGGCGGAGGCGCTGATCGCACGCCACGCGAACCTGCGCACCGCGTTCGTCCCCGACGATTCGGGGACCGCGGTCCAGGTGGTCGTCGACCGCGTCGCACTGCCGTGGGAAGAGCTCGACCTCTCCGGTCTGTCCGGGGCCGAACGCGAGGAGCGGATGAGTTCCGTTCTGAGCGACCATCGTTCGGCGCGGTTCGACATGAGTCGTCCGCCCCTGATGCGGTTCCTGCTGATCCGCACGGGTGAGAACAGCTACCGGTTCTCCATCAGCAACCACCACATCCTGCTCGACGGATGGTCGATGCCGTTGCTGATGAAGGACCTGCTGGTGCTGTACGCGACCCGCGGTGACGGTTCGGTGCTGCCGCGCGTGCGTGGCTACCGCGACTTCCTCGGCTGGCTGTCCGAACGCGATACCGACGCATCGCGCAGCGCCTGGGCACACGCACTGGCGGGGCTGGACGGTCCGACCGTCCTGGCCCCGGCACCGAGCAGCGAGGACCGTCCCGAGCCGGCCGAGTTCGCGCTGCACCTCGGTGAGGTGGTGAGCGAGAACCTGGCGCGCATCGCCCGGGACCGTGGTCTGACGATGAACACGATCGTCCAGGCTGCGTGGGGTCTGCTGCTGGCCCGCATGACGGCCTCGGACGACGTCGTCTTCGGCGCCACCGTGTCGGGTCGCCCGCCGGAGGTCGCAGGCATCGAGTCCATGGTGGGCCTGTTCATCAACACCATCCCGATCCGGGTGCGTATCGATCCCCGTGAGTCGCTCCTCGGACTGCTCGAGCGGCTGCAGGCGGAACAGTCGACGTTGTTCGACCACCATCACATCGGTCTTCCGGAGATCCAGCAGATCGCCGGAATCGGTGGGCTGTTCGACACGTTGACGGTGTTCGAGTCGTACCCGGTGGACCGCGCAGGTCTCACCGAGGACAGCGACATCGACGGGCTCCGGGTCGCCGGGGTGCAGATCAGCGATGCCTCGCACTACCCGCTGAGCCTGCTGGCCCAATCGGACAGCGAGCTGCAACTGGTCCTGAAATACCTCCCGGACGTGTTCGGCGCCGACACCGTCGAGCGGCTCGGGTCCCGGCTGAACCGGATCCTGCAGACCATCGCGGCCGGCAGTTCCACGCTGGTGGGCGATCTCGATCTGCTGACCGGCGACGAACGCGAACTCGTCCTGTCCGGGTGGAACGACTCGGGACACGACGTCGCCGACGAATCCGTGGTGTCGATGTTCGGCGCCCAGGTTGCCCGCACACCGGATCGAACGGCGGTGGTGGCCGACCATGTGCGCCTCACCTACGCCGAGTTCGACGCGCGGGTGAATCGTCTGGCGCGGCATCTGATGTCGATCGGGGTGGGGCCGGACTCGGTGGTGGGCATCGCGATGCGACGCTCGCTCGACATGGTGGTCAGCCTCTACGCCGTCCACGCGGCGGGTGGCGCGTACGTGCCGATCGACCCGGAGCACCCGGCGGACCGCACGTCGTACGTGGTGGACAGAGCCAAGCCGACGTGTGTGCTGAGCCTGGCCGACGACATCGCGAATCTCGACGTGGACGTGCCGGTGTACCTGGTCGAGGACTTCGACCTGTCCGAGTACGCGGACGGCCCGGTCGAGGATTCCGAGCGGCTCGCCGAGTTGCGCCCGGACAACATGGCCTACGCGCTGTACACGTCGGGTTCGACGGGACGCCCGAAGGGCGTGGCGATTCCACATTCGGCGCTGGCGAACCAGCTGGCGTGGATGCGAGACGTCTACGGCATCGGCGCGCAGGACGTGGTACTGCAGAAGACGCCGTTCACGTTCGACGCCTCGGTGTGGGAGCTGTTCCTGCCGTTGGTGGTCGGTGGCACGCTCGTGATCGCGTCGCCGGACGGTCACCGCGACCCCGAGTACATGGCAGCGACCGTGGGCACCGAAGCGGTGACGGTCATCCAGTTCGTCCCGTCCGTGCTGACCATGTTCCTCGACGCCGCGACGGCCGACCGGTGCGGTTCGCTGCGCCTGGTCTTCGCGGGCGGTGAGCCGCTGCCGCAGTCGGCGGCCGAGCGGGTCGCCGGTCTCGGCTCCGCGGAATTGGTGAACCTGTACGGCCCGACCGAGGTGACCATCAACTCGACGGCCCACGTGGTGGAGCGGTCGGGAACGGCGACGATCGCGCCGATCGGGTCGCCGGCCTGGAACACACGGGCCTACGTGCTCGACGCTCATCTGAACCCGGCGCCGATCGGTGTTCCCGGTGAGCTGTACCTCGACGGCGCGCAACTCGCTCGCGGATACGTCAACAGTTCCGCACTGAGTGCGGAACGGTTCGTCGCAGACCCGTTCGGCGCTTCGGGTGCGCGGATGTACCGCACCGGCGACCTCGTCCGGTGGAACGAGAACGGCGTCCTCGAGTTCGTGGGCCGCACCGACTTCCAGGTGAAGGTGCGCGGACTGCGCATCGAGCTCGGCGAGGTCGAGGAGGCATTCGTCCGGTATCGCGACGTGGCGCAGGCCGCCGTGATCGTCGACAACAGCGAGGTGGGTGCGCGGCTCGTCGCCTACGTCGTGCCGAAGCCGGATGCGGCTCTCGACTCGGCGGCGCTGAACGGGTTCGTCGCGGAATCGCTGCCCGAGTACATGATTCCGGATTCCGTGATGGTGCTCGCCGAACTTCCGCTGGGGACCAGCGGCAAGCTCGACCGCCGCGCGCTGCCGGTGCCGGACTTCGCATCGGCGGCCGATTTCCGGGCGCCGCGCACCGACACCGAACGTGCACTCGTGACCGTGTTCGGCGAGCTGCTCGGCCGGGAGAGCGTCGGAATCGACGATTCGTTCTTCGAGCTCGGCGGCGACAGCATCGTGTCCATCCAGTTGGTGGCGCGGGCACGTTCGGCCGGTATCCACTTCACCGCGCGAGATGTGTTCGAGCGGCGCACCGTTGCCGAGCTGGCCGCGGTAGCCGATTCGGGCGAGTCCGCGGCGGCCGCACTGCAGGAGTACGAGGGTGGTGGCGTCGGAACGGTGCCGCTCACCCCGGTCGCCCGCAAGATGGTCGAGCGTGGCGGCGACTTCGACCGGTTCGTCATGCCGTTGTTGCTGACACTGCCCGCCGGGATCGAACGCGAGCAGGTGATCGCGACGATCACCGCGGTGGTCGACAAGCATGACGTGCTGCGGTCGACCCTGGTCACGTCCGGCGTCGAGGATGCGCTCGAGATCGCACCCGCGGGCAGCGTCGACATCGACGCCACCGTGCAGCGGGTGGAGATCGCGGCCGGCGACGAGCCCGGTTCGCCGGAATTCGACGCGGTCGCGAGTGCCACCTTCGACGCGGCGCTGGATCGCCTCGATCCGCGCACCGGGTCGATGCTCCAGTTCGTCTGGTTCGACCCCGCCGAGGCGGATCGGCGCGGCCGGCTCCTCGTGTTGCCGCACCACCTCGTCATCGACTCCGTGTCGTGGCGGATCCTGGTGCCGGACTTCGCGACCGCGGGCGCCCAGATCGCCGCCGGCGCGTCGCCGTCACTCGAGCCGGTCGGAACGTCGCTGCGGCGCTGGACCGACGGTCTGCTGGAGGCGGCCGCGAAGCCGGAGCGGGTGGCCGAACTCGAGGTGTGGGAACACATGCTGACCGGCCCGGATCCGCTGCTCGGATCGCGTGAGCTGGACCTGGGAACCGATCTGATCAGCACGCTGGAACGGACCCGGGTGGATGTTCCCGCACCGGTCACCGAGGCACTGCTGGGTGGCACGCCGGGTGCGCTCGACGGTGAGATCGGCGACGTCCTCGCGGCAGCTCTCGCGTTGGCGGTGGCCGCCTGGCGCCGCGACCGCGGAGTCGAGGCGTCGTCGACGGTGGTCACCCTCGAGGGCCACGGACGGGAAGAGTCCACGGTGCCGGGTGCCGATCTGTCCCGGACGGTCGGCTGGTTCACCACGATGTACCCGGCACGCCTCGATCTCGCCGGGGTCGACATCGCCGACGCCCTGCGGGGCGGCGCGGGCGCGGCGGACGCCGTGCACGCGGTCCGGGATCAGCTGAGCGCGATCCCGGACCGGGGAATCGGATACGGGTTGCTCCGGTACCTGAACCCCGACACATCGGCGGCCATGAGGAACTGGTCGGAACCGCAGATCGTGTTCAACTACATCGGACGCGTCAGCGCGGCCGAGGTCCCCGAGGCCGTACGCGGACTCGATTGGCTGCCCGATTTCGAATCCCCGGTCTCGGGTGGATTCGAGAAGAGCGCGATGCCCGCCCAGGCCGTTCTCGACATCCAGTCGGTGATCTCGGAAACCGCGGAGGGCCTGCAGTTGTCGGCGTTCATGTCGTTCCCGCCCGGCATCCTCTCGACGCCGGAAGTGGAGCGGTTCGGGGAGTTCTGGGTGGCCGCGCTGACCGCGCTCGTGGCTCAGGCCGAGGAGCGTTCCGGGCGCTGATCTCGCGGCCCGTGGTGGGAAGGCTCCGAGCCTTCCCACCACGTGGCCCCGTCGCCGCGGAGTCAGGTCCAGTCGAAGGACATCTCGCCTGCGACGCCGAGGTGCTTGCACAGTTTGTGGATGCCACCGAAATCCTGGACCAGTGCGGATCGGCGGGTGTCGTGTTCGGCGTCGTCGATCATCGCCTGACCGCCGCCCAAGTCCATGAGTCCGACAATGGTGTGCCACGTCGAGTAGTCGTTGCTGCTGAATGCGGTCATCGCGTCGACGAGCCCGTCCAGGAAATGGCGGCGGTCGTCGGGGCTCAGGGTGTCGTAGACGACGCCGGCGATGTCGTCGGCGATCGAGGCGTGACAGTACTCGTCGCGGTTGTGGAGACGTACCGTCGCCCGGTTGACCGGCTGGATGACGTCGTTCTCGGAAATCAGGTCGAGGTAGGAGCTGATCGAGATCTCGGCCACCGTCATGAAGGCGAACGTCGTGATCGCCCGCTTCCTCGGGTCGGCGGCATCGGCAGTCGCCGCACGTTGACGGCGCAACGTCAGGACGTCGGGCAGGGCGTTGTTCGGCATCGCCCAACCGCGTTGCCTGCGCGTGACCGCGCTCGCGTTCAGGTGCATGAGGGTGTGGTACTGCTCGTCGACCATCGCCTGGTGGACAGCCACGGCGAACGTGTCTCCCAGTCCGGTGTCCAGGGCGTCGTGCGCGACGAGGTCGAACCCGGGATTGACGACGTACTGCTCGATGTCCATGACGTTCTTGTTGAAGGCGATCCAGGCCCACGCCCGGAGCCGGTTCCGCTGCTCCTCGTGCATGCAGAGGAACCGATCGTGATCGGCGAAGGGCAGCAACTCGTTCGGGTAGTCCTGCTTGTCGAGGTCGAACAGCGCGTCGAGGTCCGGTTCCGGCTTCTTCACGGTGGCCCGCTGTCCCCAGTTCCGGGCGAGCCGGGTCACCACGGCGCTCTCCACCGGATCCGCCGGGTCGTACTCCGGGAGCGAGGGAGTCTTCTGGGTCGTCATGACGAATCTCCGTTCCTGTCCCACGACTGCGGCTGTCTGTGAACGAGGTCGGTGAAGAGGTCGGCACACAGCCGGGCGAGGGGTTCGCTCCGGTCGCCGAGAGCCGATGTCGAGCGGGACATGAGTGAGGCGAAATCCTCCTCCGAGCCCTGCTCGACGGTTTCCGTGAGAGTGGTCAGCGCCGCGGCGAGCGCGCGGCGGGCCTCGCCCGCGAAGGGATTTCCCGCCTGGATGTCCCGGTAGACCTCCGGGACGCCGCCGCCGACCCGCGCGAGGAGCGCGAGCGACACGAGATGGGGAGGGGCCCCCACCGCGGTGAGTTCGGCGCCGTCGACACCGAGTTCGGCGAGCGCGAGGCCGAAGGCGAGGACGCCGGCGTGTGTCAGTGCCTGGGTCGCTGCCGTGAGCCGGTCGTGGTGTTCGGCGTCCAGGCGGACCACCGGCGACCCCCAGCCGGACAGCACCGACAAGAACCACTCGACCTCACGGCTGTGTCGGTAGGTCACCGCCGCGACGGGGCGGCCCTCCGGTCCGAGGGAAGGCGCGAACATCGGGTTGATGCCCACCGCGCCGTTGCGCAGCGCACTGTCACGCAGGGCGGCGTCGAATCGGGACTTCACGGACAGCGTGTCGACCAGCAGGGCGTGTTCGGGCAACTCGGCGACGACGAACGGAATCGCCGCCAGCGCGATGCTTTCGGGGATCGCCAGGATCACCGCATCGGCAGCGTTCACCACCGCCCGCAGCTCGGGGGACGGGTCGGTGACGTCGCCCTTCACCTGATCCGCGTCGGACCGGTCGGTGAATCGGATGTCGATGGTGCGCACCGTGTTTCCGTCGGCACGCAGCCGAGCCGCCAGCATCCGGCCGACATCGCCGGAACCGCCGATCAGCGCGACGGTCCGGGCGGATGCGGCCGGGACGTTCACGGCCCGATCTCGTTCGGCCGGTCTGCCGTCACGGTCAGGGCCCGCAACATGGTGGCGGCCTTGACCATCGCCTCGTCGAACTCCTCCTCCGGGTCGGAGAGTGCCGTGATCGCACCACCGATACCGAACGTCACCTCGGTGTCCGTGGCGACGATCGTGCGGATGACGATCGACAGGTCGGCCGTCCCCGTCAGAGAGAAGTAGCCGATGGAACCGGAATACACACCGCGCGGCCCGGACTCGAGCCGGTCGATGATCTCCATGGTCCGGATCTTCGGCGCGCCCGTCATCGATCCGCCCGGGAAGGCGGCACGAACACACTCGACGACGGAGGCATCGGCGCTGAGGGTCCCGCGCACGGTCGACACGAGTTGATGCACGGCCGCGTACGTCTCGACGTCGAAGAGTTTGGGAACGTGTACCGATCCGGGGACGCACACCCGGGCCAGATCGTTGCGCGTCAGATCGACGATCATGAGGTTCTCCGCGCGGTCCTTCTCGCTGTCGAGCAGGTCCTGCCGCAGCGCCGCATCCTTGGCCGGGGTGGCGCCGCGCGGGCGCGTCCCCTTGATGGGTTTGGACTCCACCACCCGGTCCGCACCGATCCTGAGGAACCGTTCGGGTGAGGCGCTGAGAACCGACAGTCCGGCGAACTGGAGGTACGCGCTGTACGGGGTGGGGCTGATGGAGCGCAGCAACTCGAACGTGTGCAGGGGATCGATCGACTGGTCCACCGTCGCCATGTTGGTCAGGCACACCTCGTAGGACTCGCCGGTCCGGATCTCTCCGAGCGAGGTCGCGATGTGTTCCAGGTATTTGTCGTGCTCGTGGCGCAGGGCGAGTTCGGCGGACTCCGGCTTCCGGATCGGCGACACCGCGGACGGCGCGTTGTCCGGCTCGGCCAGCCGATGCAGCGCCACCTCCATCTCGTCGAGCCAGCGGCGCAACTCGGGATCGTCCTGGTGATCGCTCAGGCACAGCGCGTAGGTGCGCTCGCCCGAATGGTCGATGACGACGGCGCGGTCGGCGAACACCAGCGCGGCGTCGGGGGTGGGCGACTTGTGGGTCGCCGTGCCGCCGGTCTCGGCCTTCAGTTCATAGCCGAGGTACCCCACATAGCCGAGGCCGAACGGCACACCCGGGAGGCCGGGCACCGACCGGGCCTGCAGTTGCCGCTCGAGGTAGTCGAAGAACGGTGCGTGCACCTGTTCGACCGGCAACCCCTCGCGCGTGATTCGGACGATCGATTCGCTGACGTCGTACGTGATGTACTCGGCGCGAGGGCCGGAACAATTACCCATGATGGTGAATCGCGAAGTCGGTTCCGATGCCGACGTCCCGTCCAGCCAGAACGCGTTGGGCCCGGACGCGAAGAGGTCCTCGAATGTGGTGCGGGGATCGACTTCGTGGTCGACGCGCACCTGCTGGACCACATACGGCGCGTGGGGAATCGGGATTCTGAGCATGGAACCGTGCGTGGGTGTCCCGGAATGCGTCTGGGTGAGGTCGCGAAAGTTCGCGAGCAGTTCGTGACCGAACGCGGTGCTGATCGATTCGGGGTGGAACTGGACGCCCCACAGCGGGCGGGTGCGGTGGCGGACGCCCATCAGCAGGCCGTCGGCGGTCCAGGCGGTGGTCTCGAGGTCCTCGGGGAGGTCCTCGACGATCAGCGAGTGATAGCGGACCGTCGGGAACGGTGACGGAATGCCGGCGAACAGTTCGGATCCGTCGTGTTCGACGAGGGACACGCGACCGTGCATCGGTTCGGGGGCGAGAACCACACTGCCCCCGAACAGCTGGCACAGTCCCTGATGACCGAGGCACACACCGAGGACGGGGAGTTCGGTCTCCGTGATGATGCGTGCACTGATCCCGAAGTCTCGTTGCCGCTCCGGGCGTCCGGGGCCGGGGGAGATGACGATGTTGTCGAAGTCGGACCAGGGGATCGAATCCCACTCCACATCGTTGTGCACGACCGTGGGGGGTTCACCGTTCACCTCGGCCAGCAGGGTGAACAAGTTGTAGGTGAAGGAATCGTAGTTGTCGACCAAGAGCGTCCGGGTACTCATCACGACTCGACATTCGCAGAGGGCACGGAACTGTGACGAACGTGGTGGTTGTCACGGTGGTCGTGGTGTCCGTTGTGGTGGGGGCCCTCGTCTGCGGGCTCCGTGTTGATCACGAGGTCCTCGAGTCTGCAGGTCTCGGCGATGAGAAGGTCGTAGAGCGCATCGAAGAACTCCGGGGACAGTGAGTGGCTGTCCGCGTACTGTCGCGCCCGCTCGTGGACGATGTGGATCCGGCCGGGCTGCATCATGGCGATGTGCTCGCGTCGCTTCAGTTCGCCGATGCGCAGGCACACTTCCAAGCGCTGCCGGACTGCTTCGAGCAAGGTCGCGTCTACTGCGTCGAGTTCTGCGCGCAGCCCCTCGAGTGCCTGCTGCGCCGAGGCGTCAGAATGCTCTCCGGAATCGTCGCCGTTCCGCTGTCCTACGGAGAAGTACATAGTCGCCCCACTCACTCGATCGGCAGTAGCTTTCTCATCCCGACTATCGTGTGTCGTTGGTGGTTCGTTTCCATGAGCCTTCCGGATGGCCGGGAGGGCTGTGTTCGATCGGCCGAATACGAACCAGGTGGGTTATCACCCCCGGAGTCTCGATCTCAGGTTGAGACTTTGATGGACGGTTGGCTAACGTAACCTGAAGTCTATTTCCGCTAACTCAGGATACGAGGAATATGCGTATATCGTCGGCCGGTAGGGCTCTGTTGTTCGTACTGGCAGGCATCGTGATGCTGTGCGCTGCGGCACCAGCGGCAGCGGATCCCGTGGAAGCGGAACCCGCGCCCGTGGTCGATTCGTCAGTGCTTCCCGGGGCGAACGACTGGAGCTGTAGGCCAACCGCGGCACATCCGCGTCCCGTCGTGCTGGTGCACGGCACCTGGACCGGCATGTTGGGAACGTGGAAGGACCTCGCTCCGGCGCTCACCGCGGAGGGCTACTGCGTCTTCGCCCTCAACTACGGACAGGTCGCCGGTCTGACCGAGGGCAACATGATGCGCATGTTCGGCGGCGCCGACATCGCGGAGTCTGCTCAGCAGCTCGCCGGATTCGTCGACCAGGTCCGCACCACCACCGGCGCTTCGCAGGTCGACATGATCGGGCATTCGCTCGGTGGCACGGTGTCCCGCCAGTACCTGCGGTTCGACGGCGGCGCCGACCGCACGAACCCCGCGCTGAACAAGGTGCATTCGCTCGTCACGCTCGGTGCCACCAACCACGGCACCAGCTTCGGGGACGTCCAGTCGCTCGGTGCGGTCGCGCAGGCACTGGGTGTGCCGGTCATGACGCTCGCCGGTGTCGCGGTCGGACCGTCCTACATCCAGCAGATGGTGGGCTCGCCCTTCCTGCAGCTCCTCAACGCGGGCGGCGACACCGACCCGGGCATCGAGTACACGGTGGTCGCCAGTCGCAGCGACACCGTGTCGACCCCGCCGGAGAACACGTTCCTGACGGCCGGTCCGGGGGCCGTCGTGCACAACATCTGGCTCCAGGACGGCTGCGACGCGAACACGGCCGAACACAACCAGCTGACCACCGATCCGCGCGCCGTGTACATCATCCAGCGGGCGCTGGACCCCACCTACGGAGCGCGCAACCCCGCACCGTGCTGACCGGGCGCCGGGGATCGGTGGTGCGGGTCAGTCCCAGATGCCGACCTCGTCGAGATGCGCGACCAGTCGCTGGGCGCCGTCGATGAAGTGGGCCTTGTTCTCCGCACCTACCACGTCGGCCTTCCCGTCGGCGAGGGCGGCGACGAGACGGCGATGGCTCTCGACCGCTGACTCGCCCCACGCCGGATCGGACGAATAGAACTGCACCGGGGTGTACCGGGTGGCGCTGAGCAGGAACCACGACAGTTTGCTCGCGTCGGCCAGCCGGTTGATGACCCGGTGGAACGAGAACTCGAGATCTTCGATGCGGTCGGCGTCGCCGTCCTCGACGGCGCGTCGCAGCTTCTCGTTGATCGCGGTCAGCTCCTCCACGGCCTCCGGGGTGGCCGACCGACTCGCACGGACCGCGAGTTCCTCGGCGATCTGCCCCTGCAGCCAGAAGAGGTCGTGGATGTCGTCCCGGCTGAGCGGTGCGACCACGTACCCGCGGTGGGGAACCAGTTCGACGAGTCCCTCGCCGCGCAGGGTCAGGAGCGCCTCACGGACGGGTGTGACGCTGACCCCCAGGTCCGCCGCGGTCTCGTCGAGCCGGATGAAGTCACCCGGGCGAACGCCCCCGGACATGATCAGGTTGCGGACGTGCACGGCGACGTCGTCCGACAACTGGGGTCGGCGGCGCAGGGTGCGGCCCGCTGGGGATCGTGACACGGAGGGCGATGCCATGGAGAACTCCTTCGATGCGGCAAACCAGCATAAACCGCAGGGGGTGATTACAAGCCGTAGGTCTTGCCGATGATGTCGCGCTGAATCTCGTTGGTACCGCCGTAGATGCTCGAGACGATGGTGGAGCGGACGTGCTTCTCCATGTCGAACTCGGTGGCGTAGCCGTACCCGCCCATCATTTGCATGCCCTCGAGCGCGACCTTCTTTGCCGTCTCCGTGACCTTCAGTTTGGCCATCGACGCCTCGCGGGCCAGTATCTTGTCCGGGTTCGCGTCGACGTCCTTGGCGACGCTGTAGACGAGCAGCTTGCAGCACTCGATCTCTGTCGCGAGATCGGCGATGCGGTGGCGCAGCGCCTGGAACGATCCGACGGGGCGCCCGAACTGCTTGCGCTGGGTGACGAAGTCGAGGGTGTCGGCGAACGCACGCTGCGCGGTGCCGAGCATCATGGCGGCGAGGATCAGGCGTTCGAAGTTCAGGCCGGTCATCAGCTGGCGCCAGCCGTTGCCGACCTCGCCCACCACCGCGTCCTCGGGCAGGACGCAATCGGTGAAGTAGAGATCGTTGACCTCCTTGCCACCCATCGTGTCGATGCCGCTGATCTTCAGCCCGGCGGTATCCGCCGGGACGTGGAACATCGTGAGGCCTTCGTGCTTGCCGTCGCCGCGCCCGGTGCGGGCCACGAGCAGGATGTTGTCGGCGAAGTGCGCGTTGGAGCACCACGTCTTCTGGCCGTTGATCACCCAGCCGTCGGCGGTCTTCTCCGCGCGGGTGCTGAGGTTGCCGACGTCGGAACCGGCTTCCGGCTCGGACATCGAGATTGACTGTGACCGGCCTGCCACGATGCCGCGCAGCACGACGTCCTTCTGGGCGTCGGTTCCGAACTTCGCGTAGGCGCCGCCCGTGATCAGGGTGGGACCGATGCCGCCGATGGGTGCCATCCCCTTGGCGGCCTCCTCGAGCAGGATGCACATGTCGACGTGGCTGGCGGCCGAGCCGTCGTACTCCTCGGGAATGGTGATGCCCAGCCAGCCCAGCTTCGCCATCTTCTCGTAGAGGTCCTGATTGTGGTTGTGCTCGCCGTGATTCGTCAGCCTGTCGCGCTGCTCGCGGGTGCCGCTCTCGCGCTTGCAGAAATCGGCGATCGCCGCCGCGAAGTCCTTCTGTTCACTGGTGAATTCGACGCTCATGTCCGGGGGACTCCTCATGGTTGATTCGGCCGGCGAATCGGTCGGCCGGAGGTGACTGTGTGGGGCTTGCCGCGATCGGGTCAGCCGCATACTGTGATGTCCACTACATTACATCACATCACATATATTTGATGTGATCTCGAGGGAGGACATCGACCATGCCACAGCAGGCGGAGACGACCGAGACGACGGCCGGCGAGCAGTCCGCAGCCCGGACTGAGCAGGCGCCGAAGACGTTCGCGTCCCTGGACCCGCGCAACGGCAACGTCCTGGCCGAGTACCCGATCCAGGAGGAGCAGGAGGTGCGCGACGCCGTCGATGCGGCCCGCGCGGCCGCGCAGTGGTGGAACGCTCTCGGGTTCGACGGCCGCAAGCAATGGCTCCTCGACTGGAAGAAGTCGATGGCCCGGGACGGCGAGCAGCTCGCCGCGCTCGTCGCCGCCGAAACCGGCAAGCCGTACGACGACGCGCTCCTCGAAGTGATGCTCGCCATCGAACATCTCGACTGGGCCGCGAAGAACGCGGGCAAGGTCCTGAAGCGGCGGAAGGTGCCGTCGGGACTGGTCAGTGCGAACCAGGCCAGCAGCGTCGGATACGAGCCGATGGGTGTGGTCGGTGTCATCGGGCCGTGGAACTACCCCGTGTACACCCCGATGGGGTCGATCTCCTATGCGCTGGCGGCGGGCAACACCGTCGTCTTCAAACCCAGCGAGCTGACCCCCGGGGTCGCGGTGTGGCTCGCCGACAAGTGGAAGGCGCTCGTCCCCAACCAACCCGTGCTGCAGGTGGTCACCGGAGACGGGTCGACCGGCGCGGCCCTCGTCTCGGCCGGGGTCGACAAGATCGCCTTCACCGGATCTGCCGCCACCGGCAAGCGCGTCATGGCCGCGTGCGCCGAAACGCTGACCCCCCTCGTCGTCGAGGCGGGCGGCAAGGACGCCATGCTCGTCGACGCCGACGCGAACCTCGACGAGGCGGCCGGCTTCGCGGTGTTCGGCGCGATGGGCAACGCCGGACAGACGTGCGCCGGCGTCGAGCGCATCTACGTCGTCGACTCGGTCTACGACGAGTTCGTCCGGCTGGTCGCCGAGAAGTCGAAGGTCCTGCGCCCCGGCCCTGGGGACGCCGCCTACGGTCCGATGACGCTGACCAGCCAGTCCGACGTCGTCCGCGGCCACGTCCAGGACGCGCTCGACAAGGGCGGCTCCGCGGTGGTCGGCGGATTGGACTCCATCAAGGACGGCTACGTCGGGCCGATCGTGCTGACCGGCGTTCCCGAGGACAGCACCGCGATCCGCGAGGAGACGTTCGGCCCCACAGTCGTCATCAACAAGGTCGCCAGCCTCGACGAAGCGGTCACGAAGGCCAACGGCACCTCGTTCGGGCTCGGCGCGTCCATCTTCACCAAGGATGCGACGAAGGCGATGCAGGCTGCGGGGAAGCTCAGGGTCGGTGTCGTGACGATCGGTTCGGTGCTCGGGTTCGCCGGCGTGGCGGCACTGCCGTTCGGCGGGGTCGGAGATTCGGGCTTCGGCCGCATCCACGGCGCGGACGGTCTGCGTGAATTCAGCCGGGTCAAATCCATCGCCCGGCAGAAGTTCGCGGCTCCGCTGAACCTGCTCACCATGCAGCGCAAGTCGCGGGACATGAAGATCTCGGCCTGGATGTTGAAGAACCGGCACGGACGCTGATCACACGGCAGGAGGGTATCCACATGCTGATGAAGACCAAGCGCGCCGACACCGGCGCGCCGGGCGGGGTTTCGCGGGGCAGGCACGGCTGGCAGCGGCGCATCGAGGAACTCGACCCGGTCCGGGATCACCAGGAGATCCATAGGATCACGGCCGGCTACGAGTTTCCATGGGACTACCAGCGGTCCCTCGAGTTCGCGCTGTTCCGGACGTACTGCGTCCCCACCATTTCGGAACTGCTGCAGCGCACCGGTGAGTTCGAGAAACGGCCGCAGAAACGGTACGACGACACCGCACTGCTGATGGCCGAACTCGTCGAACACGGCTACGACTCCGAGCGCGGCGTCGAATCGCTGCGCGTCGTGAACCGCATGCACGGCAAGTACGACATCGACAACGACGACATGCTGTACGTTCTGACCACCTTCATCTACGAGCCGATCGACTGGATCGACCGCTTCGGGTGGCGGCGGCTGACCCCGAACGAGCGTCTCGCGTGTTTCCACTTCTACCGTCAGGTGGGAATCCGAATGGGAATCAAGAACATTCCCGAAAGCTTCGAGGACTTCTACCGGTTCAAGGTCGACTACGAGCGGAGGCATTTCCGGTACACCGACGACAATCATCGCGTCGGCACCTACACGCTGAAGCTGTTCTGTTCCTGGTTTCCGGCGCCACTGCGGCCGCTCGTCGCGCAGGGGGTCTTCGCCCTCCTCGACCCGATGATGCTGTCGGCGTTCGGGTTTCCCGCCGCCCCGACCTGGCTGCAGAACGCGTCCCGCCGTGCGCTGGGGATCCGTGCGAGGTTCGTGCGCTTCCTGCCGCCCCGCAGGGAGTCCAAGGCTGCACGGGATCGGCGCAACCGGAGCTACCCCGGATATCCGAAGGGCTACCGTCCCCGTGATCTGGGAGCGGACAACGACAATCACCGCGGAGCCCGTCGACGGGCGGCATGACGGCTGTGTCCCTGGGCGATTCGTCCACAGACACGGCCTCAGTCGCCCAGCAGTACCGCCGTCATCAGGGTGTGGAGACGCGCACGCGACTCCTCGCGGGTGTCGAAGTGGACCAGTCGGCCGATGTCGAGAACCAGCCCCAGCGCTGCGTGTACCAGGAACCGTGCCTCCGGAGCCGAGAGTTCGGAGCGCACGGCGGTCATCAGGTGGACCCACTCCTCGACGTGCAGGCGCTGCACGTTGCGGAGACTGGTCCGCTCGTTCTTCGGGAGGTTCCCGATCTCCGCGAAGTACACCGACAGCACCTCCGGGTTCCCGAACGAGAGTTCCAGGTAGGACTCCGCGAGTTTGCGGAGCGCATCCTCGGGGCCGGTGGCGGTGGACAGCGCCGCCGAGGTGGCCACGGCCAGCCGGTCGGACGCGCGATAGAACACCGCCGCGAGAAGGTCTGCCTTGCTGGGGAAGTGGCGGTACACGCTCGACGCGTTGATGCCGGCCGCGGCGCCGATTTCTTCGATGCTCGAGTCGTGGTAGCCGTGCCGGTCGAAGATCTTCACAGCCTCGTTGATCAGCAACTCGCGCTTGGACGTCACCGCCAGGCCGCGTACCGCACCTACGCCTGCGATCCTTCCTTCGGTCGGGACGGCGGGCGGCAGTGTGGCGCGCAGGATCGATTCACATGCAGACTTCAGAAGTGCGTCGAGTCGGCGCGTCGCGAGGGTCGTGCGATGTGCGCTGATGCTCGCCATCACGCTCAGTGTCGACGCCCCCAGCGTCGTCGCGTCGGCGGGTGTGAGTTCGGGGCGCAGTTCCCGCAGGGGACCTGCCACGCACTGGGTGACGTGAACGAAGACGTCGCGGATGCGCGTGCGATCGTCGGCCTCGAGGTACCGGCCCTCCCAGCGGTAGAGCCCGGCGACCTTGCGGTTCTCGATGCTGATTGCGACGAGCGCGGAGATCAGATGGTCGAGTCGGTCTCCGGGCTCGAGGTCGGCGACGCCCCCCCGTGCGCTGTCCGCGGCTGCCTTCAGTGCGTCGGCAGTCGTGGTGGCGGCGTGCACGAACAGGGCGTACTTGTTGGGGTAGTGCCGGTAGAGGGCGGGACCCGAGATTCCGATGGTGGCAGCGATCTCGTCGACGCCGACCGCGTGGTAGCCGCGCTCGCTGAAGGCCTCGGCCGCGACGTTCGCGATCTGAGCCTTGCGATTCTTCGGGCGACGGCGGATCGGCCGCTCGGTGGCGGCACCGGCCGCCGTGCTGGTCCGAGCCACGGTTACCTCCAGTATTCGGCAGTCATCTGCCAGTTTAACCGGCCATCATCTTAACCGAGACTTTCGCATCGCCGGGTCGGCTGAGGGGCGCGTGCGGAGAAAGCATCACGCCACATTCTTGGAAAATGCCGGTGAATCTGGCTACGGATGTGTCATGGGGGGATTGACACGTCAGGAACGCACACAATAAGTTAACCGTAATTCGCATGTGGCCGCGGTCTCTCGACGGTCGTGCGCTCCTGGATGTCACATTTCGAACCATCGGAGGTAGCTGGATCATGAGTGCAACCCGGCAGGGCGGGCAGACGTTGATCTTCGACGTGATCAGAACCCCTCGTGGACGAGGCGATGTCGGTTCCGGCGACCGATTCCTCCCGCCGCGACTGCTGCTGGACAAGGCCGCCGCAGGCGGCACGTTCGACGGGGTGAACTGACATGAGGACGAAATTCACCGAGGCGTTCGGTGTCGACCACCCGATCGTCCAGGGCGGCATGATGTGGGTCGGCCGAGCCGAACTCGTAGCGGCCGTCGCGAATTCGGGGGCGCTCGGATTTCTCACCGCGCTCACCCAGCCGACACCCGAAGATCTCGTCGCGGAGATCGCCCGCACCCGGGAGCTCACCGACAAGCCGTTCGGCGTGAATCTCACCATCCTCCCGTCGATCAACCCGCCGCCGTACGCGGAGTACCGCCAGGCGATCATCGATTCCGGAATCGGCATCGTCGAGACCGCCGGCTCCAATCCGGTGGACCACCTCCCGCACCTGAAGGACGCGGGGATCAAAGTGATCCACAAATGCACGAGCGTGCGGCATGCGGTGAAGGCGGAACGGGTGGGCGTCGACGCGGTCAGCATCGACGGCTTCGAATGCGCAGGCCACCCCGGTGAGGACGACGTCGCGGGCCTGATCCTGATCCCGGCCGCCACCGGAAAGCTCACGGTCCCCGTGATCGCGTCCGGCGGTATCGCGGACGCGCGCGGTCTCGTTGCAGCGCTCGCACTCGGCGCCGACGGCGTGAACATGGGCACCCGATTCATGTGCACCGTCGAATCCCCGGTGGCACACGCCGTCAAGGAACAGATCGTCGCCCACACCGAACGCGACACCGAACTCATCTTCCGGTCCCTTCGCAACACCGCCCGCGTCGCGACCAACGCGGTCAGCGCCGAGGTGGTCGACATCGAGTCCCGTGGATGTGAATTCGCCGACATCCAGCATCTCGTCGCCGGAGCCCGGGGACGCACGGTGTTCGAAATGGGTGATCTCGACGCCGGTATCTGGACCGCGGGACAGAGCCAGGGCCTGATCGACGACATCCCGACCGTGCGCGAACTCGTGACCCGGATGGTCGCGGAGGCGGAATCGATCATCACCGGACGGCTCGCGCGCACGGTCGACTCGCGTATCGGAGCGGTGTCGTGACCGCCCCGGCGGTCGACGGGCTGCGCGTCGTCAACGAGGCCGGGATACTCCGGATCACGATTGACCGGCCCGACCGGATGAATGCCCTCGACCTGGCACACATGTCGGCGCTGGGCGACGTGCTCACCGCAGCTGCCGCGGACTCGTCCGTTCGTGTCGTGGTCATCGCGGGGGCGGGCAAGGCGTTCAGCACGGGAGCGGACCTCGCGGCGGCCGCCGCGGCCGGAGGCCGGGAAGCGCCCGCAGAGGTGGTGATGGACTCCGCCAACCGGGTGGTTCGCGCCATCGTCGAGTTGCCGGTTCCGGTCATCGCGCAGGTGAACGGGGCGGCCGCGGGGGTCGGGGCGTCCATCGCTCTGGCCGCCGATCTGACGTACGCCTCCGAGAATGCCTATCTACTCCTCGCGTTCGTCAGCATCGGGTTGATGCCCGACGGCGGTTCCAGCGCGCTGATCGCAGCGTCCATCGGCCGGGCACGGGCCACCCGGATGGCTCTCCTCGGCGAGCGCCTGCCCGCCGCGGAGGCGGAGCGGGAGGGCCTGATCGCGGGTGTCCTCCCTCCGGACGAACTCGCCGCGCACGTCGATTCCGTGGCGGCCCGGCTGGCTCGTGGTCCGAGGCGGGCCATCGAACTCACCAAGCGGGCACTCACCGCAGCGACCCTGACAGCTTTGGACGCCTCACTCGACCGCGAGAAGGCGGGCCAGGAGGAACTGCTGCAGGGCCCCGACTTCGTCGAAGGGGTCACCGCGATGCTCGCGAAACGCGCTCCGAACTTCCGGAGCTGATGCGAATTGCGGTTAACAAGACTGTTCCGATAGACGTCGAGATCTGTAATACTCGTCACAGCTCGGTGCGGGTCCGAACTGGCACACGGGCGCCGGGCACGAGTACAGCGAAGGGACCACCACCACATGTCGTCACGTAGCGAGCTGCTGGAGCAGCCACTGCAATCCCGCCG
This sequence comes from Rhodococcus sp. NPDC127593, assembly GCF_042671975.1. NCBI lineage: Bacteria > Bacillati > Actinomycetota > Actinomycetes > Mycobacteriales > Nocardiaceae > Rhodococcus > Rhodococcus sp. NPDC127593. The sequence continues at coordinate 53,635 of NZ_JBHXWI010000009.1, forward strand.
CAACCACTGGAACAACTGGGTTGCGTCACACGCGGAGATGAAGCCCGACCAGGCCGCGTTCCGCTTTCTCGGCCACAGTACGACCTGGCGCGAATTGCACGACCGATCGGAGGCGCTGGCCGGCGCACTGTCCCGGCGCGGTGTGAACTTCGGCGACCGTGTTCTGCTGCTCACCCTCAACCGCACCGAGTTCTTCGAAGCGGTGCTCGCCATCAATGCCCTCGGTGCCATCGCGGTCCCCGTCAACTTCCGGCTCACCCCGCCCGAGGTCGCGTTCATCGCCCGTGACTCGGGGGCTCGTGCAGTGTTCACCGAGCCTGCGCTCGCGCCGCTGGTCGCCGCGGTGCGTCAGGACGTTCCCGAACTGAGCCTGGTCGTGAACATCGGCGCCGACACCGGAGCCGACGTGCTCGGTTACGAAGAACTCGTGTCGGAGGCCGGCCCGGCCCATGCACCCGTCGATCTGCCGGAGGACACACCGTCCCTGATTCTCTACACGTCCGGAACGACGGGTGCGCCGAAGGGGGCGGTGCTGTCGCACTCGAACATGGTCGGACAGTCCATCACCTGTATCCGCGCGATGCGCTACGACAGCGGTGACGACATCGGGTTCCTCGCGTCGCCCGTGTTCCACGTGGCCGCGCTCGGTTCGGTCGCCCCGATGCTGATGCTCGGCGGTACCACGGTGATTCACCCGCTCAAGGCGTTCAACCCCACCGAGATGCTCGACGTGTGGGAGCAGGAGCGGATCACGACGGTGTTCCTCGTGCCGGTGCAGTGGCAGGCCGTCTGTGCCGACCCGACCGTCCGGGGTCGCGATCTCGCCCTTCGCGTCATCAGCTGGGGGGCGGCACCCGCATCGGATACGGTGCTGCGCGCCATGGCGGACACGTTCCCGCGGGCCCTCATCGTCGCGGTGTTCGGGCAGACCGAGATGTCGCCCATCACCTGCGTCCTCGACGGGGACGACGCGATCCGCAAGCTGGGCTCGGTGGGCAAACCGATCCCGACGATCCAGACGCGCGTCGTCGACGACGACATGAACGACGTCGCACCCGGGACCGTCGGTGAAATCGTCTACCGCGGACCGACGATGATGCTCGAGTACTGGCAGAATCCGGCCGCCACGGCGGACGCGTTCGCCGGTGGGTGGTTCCACTCCGGAGATCTGGTGCGGCAGGACGACGAAGGTTTCGTCTACGTCGTCGACAGGAAGAAAGACATGATCATCTCCGGTGGCGAGAACATCTACTGCGCCGAGGTGGAGAACGTCCTGTTCGGACATCCGCGGATCCGGGAGGCCGCCGTCGTCGGCCGGCCCGATCCCAAGTGGACCGAGGTGCCCGTCGCCGTCGTCGCACTCGACGACGATGGATCCGACCTCACCGTCGACGAACTCGCGGCGTGGCTCGACGACAAGCTTGCCCGATACAAGCATCCGAAAGACGTCGTGATCGTCGACGCACTGCCCCGGAACGCCAGTGGCAAGGTCGTCAAAGGCGAGCTCCGAAAGGCCTACGGCGCAACCGGCGTCGCGGTCGTCTGACCCCGTTTCGAACATCTCGTTGCCGGTCGCCGCTCGGCGGTGACCGGCACCGGGGGAGGACCGCGTGACATTCGAGTTGCCACCCGCCAAAGGGCCCGTGAGTCACTTCGCCAACGAAGTCGGCGCACTCATCGGATTCTCGATCGCGACTACGGTGGCCGCGGTGCGAGTTCTGGTGCGGCGCAAGCTGGCCTGGCGCGAACTGCTGGACCAGGCCTGGCGGATCGCGTCGGTCACGTCGGCGCCCGCGTTGCTGTTGATGATCCCCATCGGAGTCCTCATCGCCGTCACGATCGGTAGCCTCGCCGGTCAGCTCGGCGCCGAGGGGTACACCGGGGCGGTCGTGGGGTTCGTGATCGTCGGGCAGGCGTCCGCCCTGGTCTGCGCGCTGATGCTGGCCGGGGTCGGAGGGTCCGCGATCTGCGCCGACCTCGGTTCGCGGACGATCCGCGAAGAGGTCGAGGCCATGGAGGTCCTCGGGCTCAACGTGATCGAGCGGCTCGTGGTCCCGCGAGTGCTCGCGGCGGTGCTTGTCGGCGTCGCACTCTGCGCGATGGTCACCGCCGTCGGAGTGTCGGCCTGTTTCCTCTTCCAGGTGATCGTCCAGAACAGTTCGGCGGGAAGCTTTCTCACCGCGCTGTCCCAGTACACGCGGTTGTCGGATTTCGTGGTCGCCCTCGTCAAATCGATGGCGTTCGCGGTGACGTCGGCGCTCGTCGCCAGTTTCAAGGGGCTGCACGCCAAGGGCGGGCCCAGCGGTGTCGCCGACGCCGTCAACGAGGCCGTGGTCCTGGCCTTCATTCTGGTCTTCATCGTCAACACCGTGCTCAGTCAGCTCTATTCCGTTCTCGTCGTCCCGGTAGGTGGTTACTGATGGTCGTGAGCACCAGATGGCCCGCCGTGCACTGGGTGCGGGCCCGGGCCCGCCAGCCCCTCGACCTGATGACGGGGCTGGGCCGGGAATTCACGTTCTACGGCAGCGTGATCGCCGGAGTTCCCCTCGCGGTCGTGAAGTACTGGCGGCACATCATGCGTCAGATCGGCGACATCAGTTTCGGCGGTGCCACGCTGCTCGCCGGTGGCGGCGCGATCGGTGTCGTCTTCGCGATGTCCGCCGTCGCCGCGACGCAGGTGGGCATCGAGGGGTTGCGCGGACTGGACCTGCTCGGCATGGGATCCCTGTCCGGACTTCTGTCGGCGATCCTCAACACCCGCGAACTGGCGCCCGTGATCGCGAGCATCGCGCTCGCGGCGAAGGTCGGAACCGGGTTCACCGCCCAGCTCGGCGCCATGCGCATCTCGGAGGAGATCAGTGCGCTGGATGCGATGGCGATCCGGTCGCTGCCGTTCCTCGCGAGCACCCGGCTCGTCTCGTGCCTGATCTGTGTGGTCCCCTTGTACGTCGTCGGCCTGCTGTCGTCGTACCTGGCTTCGCGGCTCGTGATCGTCACGTTCAGCGGGCAGTCGGCCGGAACCTACGACTACTACTTCCATCTCATGCTCACCCCCACCGACGTCGTGTACTCGTTCGTCAAAGCCGTTGTGTTCGCGACGATCATCGCGCTCGTCCACTGCTCGTACGGGTACCACGCGTACGGCGGGCCCGAGGGCGTCGGCCGGGCGGCCGGACGCGCGTTGCGGACCAGCATCCTCGCCATCGGCATCGTCGATCTGCTGCTGACGCTCTCGCTGTGGGGTCTCGTCCCGTCCGCTCCCGCCCTGGGGTTGCCGTGATGCGCGGCCGGCCGGGTGGTCCGGGCAACGGCGCACTCGCCGTGCGGGGGGTGATCGGAGTGGCGGTCCTGATCCTGGGATCGGCATTGCTGGTCGGTTTCGGCACCGGTGCGATCGTCACCGATCCGGTGGTGACAGCGTCGCTTCCGGCCGACGCCGGTGCAGTGAAGTCGCACACCACGGTGTCCTACAGGGGGGCGACCGTCGGAACCGTGTCGAGTGTCGACCCTGGAATGAACGAGACCGGCATGGACATCAGTCTCCGCCCGGAACAGATGCGTCACATCCCGGCATCTGTCCAGGTGCGGGTCGTGCCCCGCACGCTGTTCGGCGACCAGACCGTCGAGCTGGTGTCGACCGCCGGAACCGGCGGCGCCCGACTCGAGGCCGGCGCGCGGCTGCAACCCGACACCTCGGCCGAGACCGTCCAGATGTACGACCTGTACTCGAAGGTCTACGACATGCTGTCGCGGGTGAAGCCCGAGCAGATGCAGGCCGCACTCAGCGCCGTCGCCGACGCGCTGCGCGGCCGCGGCGAGCAGCTGGGGCACACCATCGACAGCCTCCACACGGTCGCGACGTCGACCGCGCCACTCGTGGATTCGGTCGCGGAGCGGGCGCCGCAGATCGCCCGGATCAGTGAGCAACTGGCCGCGGCCGCACCGGACGTCCTCGCCACCTTGGACGCCGCGGTGTCTCTGTCGAACACCCTCGTCGAGAACACCGACAGCTTCACCGGTTTCCTCGCCGCCTCGCTCGTCGTGTCGAGGAACTCCGGCGACGTCCTGGAACAGAACGCGGACAACATGATCGCGGTGGCCCTGAACGTCTCGCCGACCCTGGGCACCCTGGCCGGCAAGTCCGATCTGCTGCGGGCCACCCTCGACGAGGCAGGCCCGTTCGGCGAGGCCGGCGCCGCCGTATTCTCCACCGGCAAGTTCGCGGTCCGCGTCGCCGCGGACCTGTCCAATCCGCGGCCCTACACGTCGGCCGACTGCCCGCAGTATCCCGGCATGGAGGGACCGAACTGCGGGGGAGGTGGCGGAGGATGAGCGTCCGGAACTCGGCAATCAAACTGGTGGTCTTCGCAGTCCTCGGCATCCTCTCGGCAGTGCTCGTGGTGAACACTCTGCGGGTGCCGGTCGAGGGGAAGACCGTCACGTACAAGGCGTTGTTCACCGACGCCCAGGGCGTCACCCCCGGCAGCGACGTCACCATTGCCGGTGTGCGGGTGGGACGTGTCGATTCGATCGACATCGTCGATGGCGACGCCGGGAGTGCCACCGCCCTGGTGGACTTCGAGGTGCAGCGCGATCAGGAACTTCCCGCCGACACCACCGTCGCCATCCGATACGGCGACCTGCTCGGGGTCCGGTATCTCGATCTCGCGCCCGGGCCGTCGGGCGAGGGCACGCTCGGGGATGGCGACACGATTCCGCTCGACCGAACGTCCCCCGCACTCGATCTCACCAGTCTCTTCAACGGATTCAAGCCACTGTTCGACGCCATCGACCCGAAACAGGTCAACGCACTCGCCACCGAAGTTGTCGCCGTGTTCGACGGCAGGAAAACGAGCATGGAAACTCTGCTGCGCAGGGTGGCGGACGTCACCGGCAACCTGGCGAATCACGATCAGCTGATCGGCGATCTCATCCGAAACCTCGAGGTGGTGGTGGGAACGGCGGCGGCGCGGGGTCCCGAGCTGTCCCACCTCGTCGAGCGCCTCACCCAATTCACCGGAATGCTCGCCGAGAACAACGAGGTTCTCATGGACACCCTCGATCAGAGTGCGGCGGTGAGCCGGTCGGCGCTGCAGATGGTGGACGGCCGCGTCCCGGAGCTCAGCCGCACCGTGGAACAGCTCCAGTCACTGACGGGGGCAATGCTGGGCGCCAACCCGGAATTCGATCACCTGATGGTGGCCATGCCGGAATTCTTCTCGTCCGTCGACCGCTCGGGCTCGTACGGCTCGTGGCTCAACATCTACCTGTGCACCTTCATCGTCAACGTCGACGGTCGCGAAGGCGTCCTCGGTCCCGACCTGCATTCGAGGTACTGCCAATGAGTGTCACCGAGAAGGTGCGCGACGTCTGGGACTCGCTGGCCGGAAATCAGCGAGTGCGGCCGGTCAACCCGCTGATCGTCGGGATCGCAGGAGTTCTCGCGGCAACGCTGGCGCTCGCGCTTGTTCTGGTGATCCCGCGGGTGAGCTTCGCCGTCCGGACGGACGGCTACACGGCCGAACTCGCGAACGCTGCGGGCCTGACCGATTCGGACTACGTGTACGTGGCGGGCGTCCCCGCCGGCCGGGTGACCGCAGTGGACCTGGCAGGCGATCACGTGGTCGTGCACTTCCGGCTCGACGGTGAGCGTCACCTCGGATCGACGACGTCCGCGGGAGTGAAGCTGTCGACCATCCTGGGCAAGCGATATCTGGACGTCGCGCCGTCGGGGCCGGGAGATCTGGGGGACGACGGGGTGATCCCACTCCGCCGCACCAGCGTTCCGTACTCGCTCGACGACATCGGGTCGTCCGCGATCGAGACGGCGGACGAACTCGACCTCGGGGGACTACAGAAGATGCTCGCTGTCGTGACGGACACGTTGCCGCAGGACGCGAACCTGAACCGGGAGGCACTGGCGGGTGTGAGTGCGGCGTCCGCGATCCTGGCGAAGAACGCCGATCAGGTCACGCAACTGCTCGACAGCTCGCGGACACTCACGGACGTGCTGGTCGGTCAGCAGGATCAGCTCGCCACCCTGCTCGGTAACGCGGACGTCGTGATGAACACGCTCGCCACCCGGCGTGCGGCCATCCGCCAGATGGTCGACGATCTCCAGGCGCTCGTCGCACAGGCATCCCAGTTCCTGGGCGAGAACACCGCCGAGCTGGATTCACTGCTCGCCAACGCGAGACAGGTGACGGACCGGCTGCAGGCCAACCTCGCGAACCTCGACGCGCTCCTGACCACGGGTGCGCCGGCCGCGAGGGCACTCGTGAACGCGACCGGGACCGGCGACTGGGCTGACGTCTCGGCGCCGTCGGCAGTCATCGCCGACAACCTGCTCTGCGTCGTCGGGCTGATCACGGGGTGCTCGTGAACGCGGGCGTCGCGCGCAGGGCCGCCGGGATCGGTGGCGTGCTCGCCCTCGTGGTGGCGATCGTCGTGGCCGGCTGGCTGCTGATCTTCCGCACGTCGTCCACCGTTGTGCATTCCGAATTCGCCTACGTCAACGGCGTGTTCCCCGGCACCAAGGTCTCGGTGCTCGGGGTCCCGGTCGGCACCGTCGAGGCGGTCGAGCCGAGGGGCGCGACCGTGATGCTCACGATGTCCGTCGCGTCGGACGTCGTGCTCCCCGCGGGCGTGAACGCGTACGTGCTGGTGACGTCCGCGATCGGTGAGCGCTTCGTCGAACTCGGTCCCGCGTACACCGGCGGCCCGGTGTTCGAGAGTGGGCAGACCATTCCACCCGAACGTAGTCATTCGCCCATCACCTGGGACCAGCTGATGGACAGCGTCGACACCGTCGTCAAGGCGCTCGGCCCGAACGGAGGCGACGCCGGCGCCGCGATCTCCGCTGCCGCCGCGTCCACGGACGGCCTCGGTCCCGCGATGAACGACGCCATCCGCACACTGTCGCAGGTGAGTTCGGTGATCGCAGGCAACAGCGCGGACGTCGGCGCGCTTGTCGACAACCTCGAGGTGCTCGTGAACACGATCTCGTCGCGTCAGGCGCAGGTCGATTCACTCGCCGGTTCGCTCACCGCGATCGGGGACGAGTTCGCCGGCCAGCAGTTCGCGATCGGCGACACGGTGAACCAGTTGTCCGCGCTCCTGAACCAGATCGACCAACTCGTGTCCGCCCGGGGCGGCGACGTCGCCGCCGGCATCGACAACCTCGCCGGAGTGAGCGAAGTGCTGCAGAGGCACGACACCGACCTCGCCGAGATCATGGATCTGGTGCCCTTGCTGATCGACAACATCCAGCGTGCGGTCACCCCGGACCAGCGTGCCCGTATCCGGCTGAACATCTCCACGAACCTGGCGCAGGCCGAGCCGACGTCCCCGCTCTGCGCGGTAGTCGATCCGATCCTCTGCCGCGGAGCGGGAATCACCAACCCGATTCAGTTTCCGCCCAGCATGTCCGACCCGTTCGGGCTGCGCGAACTCATGGTCGGAGGACGATGACGATCCGGATGAGAACGAAGTCGCTGACGGCGGCGCTGATCGTCGGTGTCGCGCTGCCGGTCGCAGGGTGTTCGCTGAGCCTGCAGGAACTGTCGGTGGGCCGTTCGCCGGACGGTCCGTCGTATCAGATCTCTGCGCAGTTCGACGGAGTCGATCGCGTCGTCCCGGGCGCCGAGGTCCGAGTGGGTCAGGAAGTGGTGGGCCGCGTCTCGGACGTGTCGACCCGGGACTTCACCGCTCACATCGAGATGCGGATCCGCGACGACGTCCCGATACCGCGGGATGCGACCGCCCGGATCGAATTGCCCACCGCCCTCGGCAATCCCTTCGTCCGACTCGACGTCGGGGACGCGACGGGCGTGCCGATGAGCGAGGGCGACACCATTCCACTGGACCGGACCTCGCGCGGTCCCGACATCGAGAGTGGGCTGGCGGCGCTGGCCACCGTGCTGAACGGCAGCGGCATCGATCAGATGCACGCCATCATGAACGAATTGACCGTCGCCTTCACGGGCCGCTCGGACAAGGTCCGGGAACTGGTGGACATGCTGAACGACTCGCTGGGGGTCGTCGACGACCATCGGGACGAACTCGACCGGGCGATGGTGGCGTCCAATGCCTTCGCGGCGGAACTCGCTGCCGGGCAACCGATCCTCGACCGGGCGATGACCGGCCTGGCGCCGGCGGTGGATCTCCTGGTGTCGCAACGAGATCAGATCATCGCGCTGATGGGAGAGGCGTCCCGTCTCAGCCGCGAGGCGCAACACGTCCTCGGCAGCGCCGGATCCGAATTGTCGGCCGAGATCAGCGACGCGGGGGCCGTGCTCACGGCACTCGACGGGTTCGAGTCACAACTCGCGCCGACATTGAATTCGGTGGCGACGTTCCTCGGTGGATTCGCCGCGGCCACACCCGGCGATTACACGACGTTCGACGGAACGTTCGACGTCACCGCGGTCATCGCCAAGCTGCTCACCGGATCGGCTCCGCTCGAGGTGCCGGAAGCCCGCACACTGCCCGAGGTACTCGGCGGAGGCGTCCGATGATGACACGTCACGTCGTGGCGCAGCTGGTCCTGTTCCTCGTGATCTCGATCGCCGCGATGTTGTTCGGGCTGCGGTACGTCACCGGCCCGGACACGTTCGGAAGTCCCATTCACCTGAGTGCCCGGCTCGACCACGCCGCCGGCCTCGCCCAGGGAGCGTCCGTCAATTATCGCGGCGTCGGAGTGGGCACGATCAGCTCCGTCGACGTGAACCCCGAAGGGACGGGCGTCGTCCTCGGCATCGAACTGCATCCCGGTACGCAGGTGCCGGCCGGTTCGACCGCGAAGATCACCACCGAGAACGCGATCGGCATCCAGGCGCTCGACATCATGCCCGACGGCGCGGACCCGCCGTACCTCGCGGACGGAGGCGTCGTCGAGGTTCCGGAGAAGGGAATCCCGCGATCGCTCAACGCGACCCTCGTCGAGACCACGGACCTCGTGAACTCGATGGACGTCACCGCACTGTCCTCGCTGGCCGACACGTTCGGCACCGCCTTCGGGGGCACGGGACCCGACCTGCAGAACCTGCTCGACGGTTCCGCCGAGATCGCCCGGACACTCGAAACCCGCACCGACGCACTGTCGACCATCGTGAACAAGGGCATGCCGCTCCTGGACACGGCGGACGGCCTCACCGCCGCTCTGCCGGAATCGGCGAGTACCGCCCGAAGCGTCCTCGAGCAATTGCGGGCCCACGACTCCGCGCTCGTCGACCTGCTCGTGCGCTCGCCCCAGACGATGGCGAGCCTGGACTCGTTGCTGTCGGGAAATCAGGACTCACTGAGCGCCTTGATGGCAAATCTGGTTCTCCCCACCCGGATCGTCGGTGACCGCACACCCTCCCTCGACTACGGCCTGACGATCATGCCCGGCGCGCTGTCGAAGATCGCGTCGATCGAGAAGGGTGGACTCGCCGACCTTCTCTTGGTCGGAACGCAGGGGCCGATGTGCGTGTACGACGCCCCGCGTCGTCTGGTGACCGACGCGGAACCGAGTCAGCCCGCTCTGGACTGGACGTGTCAGTCGCAGCAGTACCTGGAGCAGCGGGGCGCCGTGAACGTTCCACGTCCGGACGACCTGGGTCAGGAGAACGCGACGAGGAACGGCGGCGTCTATGGACCCCCGGCCGCGGACGATCCGCTGGTGATCGAGCCCCCACTGACAGGGCACACCCCGCGCTAGGAGCAGTTCTATGCCGGGTTGCCCGCGGCCCGGCGATAGCCGCGCACCGCCGGGTAGGTGAAGATCAGCAGCCCGGCGAGCGACCACGCGACGGTCTTGAGCAGTGGTTCCGCGACGGGTCCGCCCATCGACAGTCCCTTCATCGCGTCGATCGCGCACGACATCGGCTGGTTCTCCACGAACGGCTGAAGCCAGGTGGGGTAGGCGCCGGTGGGTACGAATCCCGAGTTGAAGAACAGCAGGAGAGTGCACAGCAGGGAGAGGAGTTCGACGAGCGGCGCCTTCGCCGCGTTGACGGCGAGGGCGGTCACCATCGTCGCGAAACTCACCCCGAACAGCAGCGGCAGGAGCATCAATGCGATACCGGCGAGAATGCCCTGATCGAACCGGAACCCGATGGCGAAACCGACGGCGATGATCAGCACCGTGGTGAGCATGATCCGCACGGATTCGGCCATGAGACGGCTGAGCAGGCCCGACGCGCGGTGGACGGGCAGCACCCAGAACCGGCTCAGGAGCCCGTCCGCCCATTCCTTCTTCAGCGACAGACCGCCCGCGATGGATCCGAACATCGCGCCGACGAGCGTGATCATCGGAACGGTCCCGAAGACGCTGTTGACCCCGGTGGCCTTGGTGATCGAGATCCCGAGCACCGCCCAGAACATCAGCAACATCAACGACGGGTACACGATCGCCTGCAGCATGGTGTACGGGTCGCGCGCCCAGCGGAGCAGAAGTCGTCTGGTCTGCAGCAGACTGTGCGAGAAGAGCGCGGCGAGGGAATTCTCCGGGTGGGGTTCGAGCACCTCGGGGAATGTCACCGTCGCCGGTGTGTCGGATCGGTACTCGGTGGTCATCCGCGCCTCACATTCGACCAGATCGACAACGGAATGAAGACCAGCGCCAGCCCTCCGCACCACAACAGCGTGGGTGTCAGCTGCTGGAACGTGATCGTGCCTTCCGTCATGGCACGCATGGACGTGGAGAACTGCGAGATGGGCTGATTCCGCACGAAGCCCTGCGCCCACTCCGGGAACTGCGTCACCGGAACGAAACCGGACGAGAACATGCCGAGGATCAGCTGGGGGAGCGTCAGCGCCTGACTGGTGACCTCGGGACTCCGGGTCAGGGTGCCGAGGGCGTCGGCACCCGTCGTGAGCGTGAACCCGATCAGCATCGCCAGCCCGCAGAACGCCGCGGTCAGCCCGAATCCGCCGGCGAACCGGAAGCCGATCGCGTATCCGTAGCCGATCGCGGCGACGAGTGAGATCGTCGAATGCACGAGGGAGGCGGTCATGCGCGAGGCCAGCGGGACCGCCGCCCCGACCGGCATTGTCTGGAACCGGGAATTCATGCCGTTCGACGCCTCGGTGGCCCCGCGGTGCGCCGCCGAGATCGCGGTGAACGCCATGGCCTGCAGGACGATGATCGGCATGACGAACTGTGCGTAGTCGATGCCCTGGAACTTCATCACCAGCCGCAGCGGCAGATAGAAACCGAGCGTGAAGATCAGTGGAGCGAACACCGCGATGAAGAACTGACCGAACACCCACATCGTGTGCAGGTTCCGCTGGGACAGCGCAATCCACTGCTGGACGGTCGACGGATGCGGCCGCCGGTGCTTGCCCTCGAGGGCACTCTCGAATCCGAGCTGGGCGGGCGCCGTCACGACGGCAGGCTCTCGTCGACGCGGACGTGACCGGTGAGGGAGAGGAAGACGTCGTCGAGGGACGGGCGCCGTAGGGCGATGTCGGCGAGCGTGACCCCGGCGAGGTCGAGGCGGCGCAGAACCTCGGCGAGGGTCTGGGCGCCGTGTTCGGCGGGAATCGACAACCGGTCGGTGCCTTCTTCGATGACCCGGCCGGGTGGGCACAGGCTCGTGAGGATCTCCCGGACGCGCGGCAGGTCGTCGAGACTCACCGGGACGACCTCGCAGTAGCTTCCGCCGGTCCGGGCCTTCAGTTCGTCGGCCGTGCCCTCGGCGATCACGGTGCCCTTGTCGATGACGACGATGTTGTCGCTCAGCAGGTCGGCCTCTTCGAGGTACTGCGTGGTCAGCAGGATCGTGATGCCCTGCTGCTTCAGCGCGGACACGAGGGACCACACGCCCTGACGGCTGCGGGGGTCGAGGCCGGTGGTGGGCTCGTCGAGGAACACCACCTCGGGGCGGATTACCAGGCCACAGGCGATGTCGACGCGCCGGCGCATACCGCCGGAATACCCGGACACCTTCCGGTCTCCCGCTTCGAGCAGATCGAACTGGGTCAGAAGATCCTGCGCGCGCGATTTCGCGGACGCCTTGGGCAGGCCCATCAGGCGGCCGAAGAGCACCAGATTCTCGCGGCCGGTCAGCGACTCGTCGAGGGCGGCGTACTGGCCCGTCATCATGATGCTGCGACGGACGTTCGCCGACTCCTCGACGACGTCGTGTCCGGCGACGAACGCGCGGCCCGCATCGGGTCGCAGCAGAGTCGACAGCACGTTGACGGTGGTGGTCTTCCCTGCGCCGTTGGGGCCCAGGATGCCCAGGACCGTGCCGCGGGGCACCTCGAAGCTCACACCCCGCAACGCTGCTACGTCACCGAAGGATTTCTCGATTCCCTCGACAAGAACGGCCGTGTCAGGTGCTGGCATGTCCCGAGTATGTCACGCGAAGAGGGCGATCAAGGCAGACCGGGGAACACCTTCGCGCCCGACGAAGGGGAGGGCAAAACTTCTGTAACGCGTAAAGACAGGTACACGATAAATCCCGGACGTTTGTACCACTTCGACCCCGGCGACCACGGCGGAAACCGATCCCGTCCGGCCGGAAGGTCGTGCGGTGCCGCGACGTTCCGGCTCCGGGGAAGTGCCACAGGGCAATTCGGGTCACCAGCGCGAACGCCGGAACGAATGTGAGCTTCGACATGCGCCTTTCGCGTTCTACCGCGGCGTGACCCACGTCGTGATGTCGGCGTGTACCACCTCTACTCCCTGTCGGTCGAAGATGCGCACGGGCACGACCACGTCGGTGCCCTCGGTGATCGCGGCGAAGTCCGGCAGCTCCGGCAGTTCCGCGACGGCGCGCAGCGTTCCGTTCGCCTTGGAGAGGTAGTCCACCGTCATCGACTTCGGGATCCACCGATGGGTCGACGGCACGGTCGCCTCGGACAGCATGCCCATAGCGGCCTCGGCGAGGTTGCACGCCGCGATCGCGTGGAACGTGCCCAGGTGGTTGCGGACGCCCCACCACTTCGGTGCGCGGACTTCGCAACGGCCCGGCCGCATCTCGACGACGCGGGGGAGTACTGAGCCGAAGTAGGGGACGCGCAGACACATGCCGACGGAGAAGAGGGCGTGTCCGAGCGCGTTGTCGGGGAGCTTCTGCCACGCGGCGAACGTGGGACTCGAGGTGGTCATCCCCCTATCTTACTTCATAGTAAGTTCGAACGAGCGCGGGAGGTATCGAGCCCGGTTTGAAGTCTTCCGCCCGGTACGGCATACTGGTCGGGTTGCCTTGTCTGGGACGCGATCGTTTGCGGCCCGAAACAGGTGGGGTGAAACGTCGCGATGTAGATCAAATGACCTGCTCGCGGCCACATGCAAGACGGAAGCAGTACCTACTGGCACTCGAATTCGAGTGCATCCGGTGCGCGTTCCCGGCCCGAATGGCTGAAAAGTTCCGGGTCGGAGAATGAGTGGGAGGGCGACACGCCCGACCGCGTGTACCGGAGAACCATGACAGATGAACAGCGGCAGCGGATCGGGTGTGTCCCGGTCGCCTAGCGTTCGGACAGTTGCGGCCCAGGTAAGGGACTGTGCAGACGAGGTAGTTCGGCCCGACTCGGGTGGGACTACGAAACGCGGCAAGAAAAGGACACTAAGCGTGGCGGGACAGAAGATCCGCATCAGGCTCAAGGCCTACGACCATGAGGCGATCGACGCGTCAGCGCGCAAGATCGTCGAGACGGTGACCCGTACCGGGGCCCGCGTCGTTGGACCCGTGCCGTTGCCGACCGAAAAGAACGTGTACTGCGTCATCCGTTCGCCGCACAAGTACAAGGACTCGCGCGAGCACTTCGAGATGCGTACTCACAAGCGGCTTATCGACATTCTCGACCCGACGCCCAAGACGGTTGACGCGCTCATGCGCATCGACCTTCCGGCCAGTGTCGACGTGAACATTCAGTGAGCGCGGCGGAGACAAAAACAATGACTGATACCAAGATCAAGGGAATCCTGGGCACCAAGCTCGGCATGACCCAGGTCTTCGACGAGAACAACCGGGTCGTTCCGGTCACCGTCGTGAAGGCCGGACCGAACGTCGTGACCCAGATTCGTACCGAAGAGCGTGACGGCTACAGCGCCGTGCAGCTCGCGTTCGGCGCCATCGACCCGCGCAAGGTGAACAAGCCGACTTCCGGCCAGTTCGCCAAGGCCGGCGTCACCCCGCGCCGCCACGTTGTGGAGCTCCGCGTTGCCGACACCTCGGAGTACGAGGTCGGCCAGGAACTTACCGCCGAGGTCTTCGAGGACGGCGCCTACGTCGACGTCACCGGAACCAGCAAGGGTAAGGGCTTCGCCGGAACCATGAAGCGCCACGGCTTCGCCGGTCAGGGCGCATCGCACGGTGCGCAGGCCGTGCACCGTCGCCCCGGTTCCATCGGTGGTTGCGCCACTCCGGGCCGCGTGTTCAAGGGCATGCGCATGTCCGGCCGCATGGGTAGCGACCGCATCACGACGCAGAACCTCTCCGTTCACAAGGTGGACGCCGAGAACGGCCTGCTGCTGATCAAGGGTGCGATCCCCGGCCGCAAGGGCGGCCTCGTGATCGTCAAGAGTGCAGTGAAGGGTGGTGCACGAGCATGACCAGCACCGAGACATCGACGACCAAGCTGACGCTGGACGTCAAGGTCGCCGGCGGCAAGACCAACGGCACCGTCGATCTCCCCGCGGAGATCTTCGACGCGCCTGCCAACATCGCGCTTCTCCACCAGGTTGTCGTCGCGCAGCTCGCTGCTGCACGTCAGGGAACCCACTCCACCAAGACCCGCGGCGAGGTTCGCGGCGGTGGCAAGAAGCCGTACCGCCAGAAGGGCACCGGCCGCGCTCGTCAGGGCTCGACCCGTGCGCCGCAGTTCGCCGGCGGTGGCACCGTCCACGGCCCGCAGCCGCGCGACTACAGCCAGCGGACCCCCAAGAAGATGAAGGCCGCCGCCCTGCGCGGAGCCCTCTCCGACCGGGCCCGCAACGAGCGCATCCACGTGATCACCGAACTGGTTGCCGGTCAGACTCCGTCCACGAAGTCCGCCCGCACCTTCATCGGCGAGATCTCGGACCGCAAGAAGGTCCTGCTCGTCGTCGGACGCGAGGACATCGCGGCCTGGAAGAGCGTGCAGAACCTGGACGGCGTGCACCCCATTGCACCCGACCAGCTCAACACCTACGACGTGCTCAACAGCGATGACGTCGTGTTCAGCGTCGAGGCGCTGAACTCGTTCATCCACGGGCCCGCCGAGACCGCCCAGGAAGAGAACAAGGAGGAGGGCAAGTGAGCACCATCGCCGATCCCCGCGACATCCTGCTCGCCCCGGTCATCTCCGAGAAGTCCTACGGACTGATCGAGGAAGGCACCTACACCTTCCTGGTGCACCCGGACTCGAACAAGACGCAGATCAAGATTGCCGTCGAGAAGATCTTCGGCGTCACCGTGACCAGCGTCAACACCGCCAACCGTCAGGGCAAGCGCAAGCGGACCCGGTTCGGTTACGGCAAGCGCAAGGACACCAAGCGCGCGCTCGTGACCCTCTCGGCCGACAGCAAGCCCATCGAGATCTTCGGAGGACCGGTCGCGTAAAGCGCCCGGGACTTGACGAGACATAGAGGACGAGAAGACTCATGGCAATCCGTAAGTACAAGCCGACTACCCCGGGCCGTCGTGGCTCGAGCGTCTCGGACTTCGCCGAGATCACTCGGTCGACCCCCGAGAAGTCGCTGGTTCGCCCGCTCCACGGACGCGGTGGACGTAACGCACACGGTCGTATCACCACCCGCCACAAGGGTGGCGGACACAAGCGCGCCTACCGGCTGATCGATTTCCGTCGCAACGACAAGGACGGCGTGCCGGCCAAGGTCGCTCACATCGAGTACGACCCCAACCGCACCGCGCGTATCGCCCTCCTGCACTACGCGGACGGCGAGAAGCGCTACATCATCGCCCCCAAGGGCCTGGTTCAGGGTGCTCCGGTCGAGTCCGGCGCAGGCGCCGACATCAAGCCCGGCAACAACCTGCCCCTGCGCAACATCCCGACGGGTACCACCATCCACGCGGTGGAACTCCGCCCGGGTGGCGGCGCCAAGATGGCCCGCTCGGCCGGATCCAGCATCCAGCTGCTCGGTAAGGAAGGCACCTACGCCACGCTGCGTATGCCGTCCGGCGAAATCCGTCGTGTCGATGTTCGCTGCCGCGCCTCGATCGGTGAGGTCGGCAACGCCGAACAGTCGAACATCAACTGGGGCAAGGCCGGCCGTATGCGCTGGAAGGGCAAGCGCCCGACCGTCCGTGGTGTCGTGATGAACCCGGTCGACCACCCGCACGGTGGTGGTGAGGGTAAGACCTCCGGTGGTCGCCACCCGGTCAGCCCGTGGGGCAAGCCCGAGGGCCGCACCCGCAAGAACAAGGCGAGCGACAAGCTCATTGTCCGTCGTCGCCGTACCGGCAAGAACAAGCGCTAGGAGGGAGTGAAGGATGCCACGCAGCCTCAAGAAGGGCCCGTTCGTCGATGACCACCTCCTCGCGAAGGTGGACGTGCAGAACGAAAAGGGAACCAAGCAGGTCATCAAGACCTGGTCCCGTCGTTCCACGATCATCCCGGACTTCATCGGCCACACGTTTGCGGTTCACGACGGCCGCAAGCACGTCCCCGTGTTCGTTTCCGACTCGATGGTCGGACACAAGCTCGGAGAGTTTGCACCGACCCGCACGTTCAAGGGTCACATCAAGGATGATCGGAAGGCGAAGAGGCGATGAGCAACACCGAAACCGCCAACCCGACCGCCAAGGCAGTAGCGCGCCACGTGCGCGTCACGCCGATGAAGGCGCGTCGTGTTGTGGACCTGGTCCGCGGGCGTTCGGTTGAAGACGCCCTGAACATCCTGAAGTTCGCGCCGCAGGCAGCGAGCGAGCCGGTCGCCAAGGTGATCGCCTCCGCAGCAGCCAACGCCGAGAACAACCTCGACCTGGACCCGAGCACGCTTGTCGTTGCCACGGCGTTCGTGGACGAGGGCGCGACCCTCAAGCGGTTCCAGCCGCGTGCACAGGGACGTGCGTTCCGTATCCGCAAGCGCACCAGTCACATCACCGTGATCGTGGAGAGCCTGCCGAAGACCGGAACATCGACCCGTAATCGCCGGAAGGGAAGTGCTCAGTAGTGGGCCAGAAAATCAACCCGCACGGCTTCCGCCTCGGCATCACCACCGACTGGAAGTCTCGCTGGTACGCAGACAAGCAGTACGCGGAGTACGTCAAGGAAGACGTCGCGATCCGTAAGCTCCTCGCCACCGGCATGGAGCGCGCGGGCATCGCGAAGGTCGAGATCGAGCGCACCCGTGACCGTGTGCGTGTGGACATCCACACCGCTCGCCCGGGCATCGTCATCGGCCGCCGCGGCGCCGAAGCCGATCGCATCCGTTCCGAGCTCGAGAAGCTGACCGGCAAGCAGGTCCAGCTGAACATCCTCGAGGTCAAGAACGCCGAGGCCGAGGCCCAGCTCGTCGCACAGGGTGTGGCCGAGCAGCTCTCGAACCGTGTCGCCTTCCGTCGCGCCATGCGTAAGGCCATCCAGTCGGCCATGCGTCAGCCCAACGTCAAGGGAATCCGCGTTCAGTGCTCCGGTCGTCTCGGCGGCGCCGAGATGTCCCGGTCGGAGTTCTACCGCGAAGGCCGTGTGCCGCTGCACACGCTTCGTGCGGACATCGACTACGGCCTCTACGAGGCCAAGACCACCTTCGGCCGCATCGGCGTGAAGGTCTGGATCTACAAGGGCGACATCGTCGGTGGCAAGCGTGAGCTCGCCGCCAACGTGGCTGCTCCCGCAGGCGACCGCCCGCGCCGTGAGCGTCCGAGCCGTCCCCGTCGTTCCGGTGCCACCGGCACCACCGCGACCAGCACCGAGGCCGGCCGCGCAGCGACCGCCACCGCCGATGCACCCGCTACGACTGAACAGAAGGAGGGCTGACGCATGTTGATCCCACGGCGGGTCAAGCACCGCAAGCAGCACCATCCGAGCCGTTCGGGTGCCGCCAAGGGTGGAACCCAGGTGACCTTCGGTGACTACGGTATCCAGGCTCTCGAGCCGGCCTACATCACCAACCGGCAGATCGAGTCCGCTCGTATCGCCATGACCCGGCACATCAAGCGTGGCGGCAAGATCTGGATCAACATCTTCCCGGATCGCCCCCTCACCAAGAAGCCGGCCGAAACCCGCATGGGTTCCGGTAAGGGTTCGCCCGAGTGGTGGATCGCGAACGTCAAGCCCGGTCGCGTGATGTTCGAGATGAGCTACCCCAATGAGGAGATCGCTCGCGAGGCCCTGCGCCGCGCGATGCACAAGCTCCCGTGCAAGTGCCGGATCGTGACAAGGGAGGAGCAGTTCTGATGGCTACTGGAACCCCAGCCGCAGAGCTCCGCGAGCTCACCGAAGAAGAGCTGGTCACCCGGCTTCGTGAGTCGAAGGAAGAGCTGTTCAACCTTCGTTTCCAGATGGCCACGGGTCAGATGGACAACAACCGTCGACTTCGTACCGTTCGTCACGAGATCGCGCGTATCTACACCGTTCTGCGTGAGCGTGAGCTCGGGCTGGCCGTTGGTCCGGACGCAGGTGACGCGGCATGAGTGAGGAAAAAGCAGTGAGCACTGAAGAGCGCGGCAGCCGCAAGGTCCGCACCGGATACGTCGTCTCCGACAAAATGGAGAAGACGATCGTGGTCGAGCTCGAGGACCGGGTCAAGCACCCGCTCTACGGCAAGATCATCCGGCGCACCAGCAAGGTGAAGGCGCACGACGAGAACGGCGTCGCAGGCATCGGTGACCGCGTGCAGCTGATGGAGACCCGTCCGCTGTCCGCGACCAAGCACTGGCGTCTCGTCGAGGTCCTCGAGAAGGCCAAGTAAGAATCCGAATAATGTATCCAGTACGATGGTGGGGTTGCCTTGCGGCAGACGCACGGCAACCCCACCGTTGTGCCGCCCACCCGGGCGGCCCCTCTCGCAGGGCACGGGTACAGACCGCGCACGTCGGGTCGGAAATCTGCCGTGCAACAGTCCAGGTCAAGGAGAAGTAAGTGATTCAGCAGGAGTCGCGGCTGCGCGTCGCCGACAACACGGGTGCCAAGGAGATTCTCTGCATCCGCGTTCTCGGTGGTTCGTCTCGCCGCTACGCCGGGATCGGTGACATCATCGTCGCCACCGTCAAGGACGCCATCCCGGGTGGAAACATCAAGAAGGGCGAGGTCGTCAAGGCCGTCATCGTCCGTACCACCAAGGAACGTCGCCGTCCGGACGGGTCGTACATCAAGTTCGACGAGAACGCCGCCGTCCTCATCAAGCCGGACAACGATCCCCGTGGCACCCGCATCTTCGGCCCCGTCGGCCGTGAGCTGCGTGAGAAGAAGTTCATGAAGATCGTCTCGCTCGCCCCGGAGGTGCTGTGATGAAGGTGCACAAGGGTGACACCGTGCTGGTCATCGCCGGCAAGGACAAGGGCGCGAAGGGCAAGGTCATCCAGGCCTACCCCGCGACCAACAAGGTCCTCGTCGAAGGCGTGAACCGCATCAAGAAGCACACCGCGGTTTCCGCGAACGAGCGCGGAGCTTCCTCCGGCGGCATCGTCACGCAGGAAGCCCCGATCCACGTTTCCAACGTCGCGGTCGTCGACTCGGACGGCAACCCCACTCGCGTGGGCTACCGGACCGACGAAGAGTCCGGCAAGCGCGTTCGGATTTCCCGGAAGAACGGGAAGGACATCTGACATGACCTCCACTGAGAACAAGATCCAGCCGCGCCTGAAGACTCGCTACCGCGAGGAGATCAAGGCTGCGCTGAACACCGAGTTCGACTACGCCAACGTGATGCAGATCCCCGGCGTCGTCAAGGTCGTCGTCAACATGGGTGTCGGCGACGCCGCGCGCGACGCCAAGCTGATCAACGGTGCCGTCAACGATCTCGCTCTGATCACCGGTCAGAAGCCCGAGATCCGCAAGGCACGCAAGTCCATCGCGCAGTTCAAGCTTCGCGAGGGAATGCCGATCGGTGCCCGCGTCACGCTGCGTGGCGACCGCATGTGGGAGTTCCTGGACCGTCTCGTGTCCGTCGCGCTTCCCCGCATCAGGGACTTCCGCGGCCTGTCGGGCAACCAGTTCGACGGCAACGGCAACTACACGTTCGGCCTGAACGAGCAGTCGATGTTCCACGAGATCGACGTGGACAAGATCGACCGCCCGCGCGGCATGGACATCACCGTGGTGACCACCGCGACCAACAACGAAGAAGGCCGTGCCCTGCTGAAGCACCTCGGCTTCCCGTTCAAGGAGAACTGAGCTAATGGCTAAGAAGGCATTGGTCAACAAGGCCAACAAGAAGCCCAAGTTCGCGGTGCGCGCCTACACCCGCTGCCAGCGCTGCGGCCGTCCGCACTCGGTGTTCCGCAAGTTCGGCCTGTGCCGAATCTGCGTCCGTGAGATGGCGCACGCCGGCGAGCTGCCCGGCGTTCACAAGAGCTCCTGGTGAGCCGGTGACGCTGCCTGCCTCCTCGGCGGCGGCGTCACCCACAGACTTCCGGTTCGTAACCTCGGACCGGGAAACGTAAGACCTACTTCGCGATAGGCCTGCGCCGGAGACGGCAGAGGGAACCGTTGTGAGAAAGGTAGAGGTCAACCTCATGACCATGACCGACCCCATCGCAGACTTCTTGACGCGTCTGCGCAACGCCAACACGGCGTACCACGATGAGGTGAAGTTGCCCCACTCGAAGATCAAGGCGAACATCGCCGAGATCCTCAAGCGCGAGGGTTACATCGCCGACTACCGCACCGAAGACGCCGAGGTGGGCAAGACCCTCATCGTCGACCTGAAGTACGGCCCGAGCCGTGAGCGCAGCCTTGCCGGCGTGCGCCGCGTCTCCAAGCCCGGTCTGCGTGTGTACGCGAAGTCCACCAACCTGCCCAAGGTTCTGGGCGGCCTCGGCGTGGCGATCATTTCCACGTCCACCGGCCTGCTCACCGATCGCCAGGCGGCCAATCAAGGAGTGGGCGGGGAAGTCCTCGCCTACGTCTGGTAAGGGAGGCCACCACAATGTCGCGTATTGGAAAGATTCCCGTCACCGTCCCCGGCGGCGTCGACGTCTCGATCGACGGCCAGGCCGTCACGGTCAAGGGCCCCAAGGGCTCGCTGGCCCTGACGATCTCCGAGCCGATTGCCATTGCGAAGAACGACGACGGCACGCTCAGCGTGACCCGTCCGGACGACGAGCGTCGTAGCCGCGCGCTGCACGGTCTGTCTCGCACCCTGGTACAGAACCTCATCACCGGTGTCACCGACGGTTACACCACCAAGATGGAGATCCACGGCGTCGGTTACCGCGTGGCTCTCAAGGGCAAGGACCTCGAGTTCGCACTCGGCTACAGCCACCCGGTCCCGATCGAGGCTCCGGAAGGCATCACCTTCGCGGTCGAGTCGCCCACCAAGTTCTCGGTGTCGGGCATCGACAAGCAGCAGGTCGGGCAGATCTCGGCCAACATCCGCCGTCTCCGTCGTCCGGACCCGTACAAGGGCAAGGGCGTGCGTTACGAGGGTGAGCAGATCCGCCGCAAGGTCGGAAAGACGGGTAAGTGATATGAGCCAGACTGCAAACCAGAAAGCCAAGCGGGTTCCGCTCGGCAAGGATGCGTCCACGAAGCGTCGCCTGTCGAAGGTGCGTCGTCACTTCCGTCTCCGCAAGAAGGTCTCCGGCACGCCCGAGCGTCCCCGCTTGGTCGTCAACCGGTCCTCGCGCCACATCCACGTCCAGCTCGTGGACGACCTCGCAGGCCACACCCTGGCCGCGGCGTCGACCACCGAGGCCGACGTGCGGGCCGCGGACGGCGACAAGAAGGCCCTCAGTGCAAAGGTCGGTCAGCTGATCGCCGAGCGCGCGAAGGCTGCCGGCGTCGAGACCGTGGTCTTCGACCACGGCGGACACGGCTACCACGGTCGCATCGCGGCCTTGGCGGACGCAGCTCGCGAAGGCGGGTTGAAGTTCTGATGACCATCATTTCGAACGGAAGGACAGCCTGATGCCGGGACGTCAGAGGCGTGACGGCGGAAGCGGACCCGCCGGACAGAATGGCCCCAACACGGGGGACAACCGCGGCGGCGGCGACCGTCGTGGTGGCGGTCGCGACGATCGTCGCGGCGGACAGTCGGCCGAGAAGTCGAACCACATCGAGCGCGTGGTCACAATCAACCGCGTGTCGAAGGTCGTCAAGGGTGGTCGTCGCTTCAGCTTCACCGCTCTGGTGATCGTGGGCGACGGCAACGGACTGGTCGGCGTCGGCTACGGCAAGGCCAAGGAAGTTCCTGCGGCCATCCAGAAGGGTGTCGAGGAGGCTCGCAAGAGCTTCTTCCGCGTTCCGATGATCGGTGGCACCATCACGCACCCGATTCAGGGTGAGGCCGCAGCGGGCGTCGTCATGCTGCGTCCGGCCAGCGCAGGTACCGGTGTGATCGCCGGTGGCGCGGTGCGTGCGGTGCTGGAGTGCGCCGGTATCCACGACATCCTGTCGAAGTCGCTCGGTAGCGACAACGCCATCAATGTCGTGCATGCGACCGTTGCTGCGCTCAAGGGCCTGCAGCGTCCCGAGGAAGTTGCGGCTCGCCGCGGTCTCGCCCTCGAAGACGTGGCTCCCGCCGGCATGCTGCGTGCACGCGCACAGGCTGGGAGCGTGAAGTAATGGCCGACCTCAAGGTCACTCAGATCAAGAGCACCATCGGTACCAAGCAGAACCAGAAGAACTCTCTGCGCACGCTGGGCCTGAAGGGCATTCGTCAGACTGTTGTTCGTGAGGACAACGCACAGAACCGCGGTCTGATCAATGTGGTGCGCCACCTCGTCACAGTTGAGGAGGTCTAACCATGACCATCAAATTGCATCACCTGCGCCCCGCACCCGGAGCCAAGTCCAACAAGATTCGTGTCGGTCGTGGTGAAGGCGGCAAGCGCGGCAAGACCGCCGGTCGCGGCACGAAGGGCACCAAGGCCCGCAAGAACGTGCCCGCAGCCTTCGAGGGTGGACAGATGCCGCTGCACATGCGTCTGCCCAAGCTCAAGGGCTTCACCAACCCGTTCCGCACGGAGTACCAGGTCGTCAACGTCGGCGACATCGCCCGTCTGTTCCCCGAGGGTGGACAGATCACGGTCGAGGACCTCGTTGCGAAGGGTGCCGTTCGCAAGAACCAGCTCGTCAAGGTTCTCGGTGACGGCGATCTGACTGTCGCCGTCCAGGTGACGGTCGACAAGTTCACCGGCTCCGCCAAGGAGAAGATCGCTGCTGCCGGTGGTACGACCACCGAGCTGTGAGCTATCACCGCTAGCCAGTAGATGGCCGCAGTACAGCCTCGCGCTGTACTGCGGCCATTTGCGGCTGTACGGGCAGCACTGCCGCAGGTCTCCCAACTGCGCGTTCAGTTGCCACTGTTAGAGTTCTAGAGTTCATTCACGGACAAGTCTGCTTTCGACTTCGTCTCCCCACCGTCGTGCCAGGAGGATCTTTGCTTTCCGCCTTCGTCTCGGCCCTCAGGACCCCGGACCTGAGGCGGAAGATCCTCATCGCGCTTGGTCTCGTCGCGCTTTATCGCATCGGCGCCGTGATTCCGTCGCCGGGCGTCGACTACGCCAACGTCCGATCCTGTGTCGATCAGCTGTCGGGCGGCGATTCCGCGGGTATCTACTCGCTGATCAACCTGTTCTCCGGCGGCGCACTGCTCCAGCTGTCCGTGTTCGCGATCGGCATCATGCCGTACATCACGGCCAGCATCATCGTCCAGCTGTTGACGGTCGTCATCCCGAAGTTCGAGGAACTCCGGAAGGAAGGCCAGTCCGGCCAGGCGAAGATGACGCAGTACACGCGCTATCTGTCGGTCGCCCTGGCGATCCTGCAGGCCACCGGCATCGTGGCGCTCGCCTCGCGTGGCCAGCTGTTGCAGGGCTGCGAGGAAGAGATCATCGCCGACAAGAGCATCTTCGGTCTCGTGATCATCGTGCTGGTGATGACGGCCGGCGCTGCGCTCGTCATGTGGTTCGGTGAGGTCATCACCGAGCGCGGCGTCGGTAACGGCATGTCGCTGCTGATCTTCTCGGGTATCGCGTCCCGCCTGCCGTCCGAGGGCAAGGCCATCCTGGACAGCCGCGGGGGACTGATCTTCGCGATCATCTGCGTCGCGGCACTCGCCATCATCGCCGGCGTCGTCTTCGTCGAACAGGGGCAGCGGCGCATTCCCGTGCAGTACGCCAAGCGCATGGTCGGCCGCAAGATGTACGGCGGTTCGTCGACGTACCTGCCGCTCAAGGTCAACCAGGCCGGCATCATCCCGGTCATCTTCGCGTCGTCGCTGCTGTATCTGCCGAACCTCATCGCACAGCTCACCGGTGCCACGTCATCCGCCGACCCCAGTTGGTGGCAGCGGATCATCAACGAGTACCTGGTAAATCCGAACAACCCGGTGTACATCGTCATCTACTTCGCGCTGATCGTGTTCTTCGTGTTCTTCTACGTCGCGATCACGTTCAATCCGGAAGAGCGCGCCGACGAGATGAAGAAGTTCGGCGGCTTCATCCCCGGTATCCGCCCGGGTCGCCCCACCGCGGACTACCTGAATTACGTGCTCAACCGCATCACCGTTCCCGGCTCGATCTACCTCGGCCTGATCGCGGTTCTGCCCCACTTCTTCCTGTCCGGAAGCCAGACCTCCAGCAGCATCTTCGGTGGTGCGGCTGTGCTGATTCTCGTCAGCGTCGCCCTGGACACGGTCAAGCAGATCGAAAGTCAATTGATGCAACGTAACTACGAAGGGTTCCTCAAGTGAGACTTGTCCTCCTTGGTCCTCCCGGTGCAGGCAAGGGCACCCAGGCCGCGATTCTGTCCGAGAAGCTCGGCGTCCCCCACATCTCCACGGGCGATCTGTTCCGCGCGAACATCGGCCAGGCCACCCCTCTCGGCCTCGAGGCGAAGAAGTACCTGGACGCCGGCGACCTGGTTCCCAGCGAGATCACCAACAACATGGTGAAGGCCCGCGTCGGCGAACCGGACGCGGCCAACGGATTCCTCCTGGACGGCTTCCCCCGGACCGTCGACCAGGCTCAGGCGCTCGAGGCGATCCTCGCCGAGCTGAACACCAAGCTCGACGCAGTGCTGTCCTTCATCGTCGACGAGGACGTCGTGGTCGAGCGGATGCTGGCCCGTGGCCGCGCCGACGACAAGGAAGACGTCATCCGCAACCGCCTCCGGGTGTACCGCGAGGAGACCGCGCCGCTGCTGGACTACTACAAGGACCAGCTGGTGACCGTCGACGCCCTGGGCGAGGTCGACGAGGTCAACGCTCGCGCACTGGCAGCGCTGGGTAAGTAATGGGCTTCGGGCGTAAGCGCAAGGTCGTTCCGTTCCGGACCGCCGGCGAGCTCGACGCGATGGCGGCCGCCGGTGCCATCGTCGGTGCGGCTCTGGTGGCGGTCCGCGAGGCGGCGAAGCCGGGTGTGAGCACGCTCGAACTCGACGAAGTGGCGGAATCGGTGATCCGCGACGCCGGCGCCGTGCCGTCGTTCAAGGGCTACCACGGGTTCAGTGGATCGATCTGTTCGTCCGTGAACGATCGTGTGGTGCACGGGATTCCCTCGGCGGAAGACATTCTCGCCGAGGGAGACCTCGTCTCCATCGACTGCGGCGCCATTCTCGACGGCTGGCACGGCGACTCTGCGTGGACCTTCGGTGTCGGAGACATCATCGAAGCGGACCAGCAGCTCAGCGAGGCCACTCGGCTGTCCATGGAGGCGGGGATCGCGGCAATGCTTCCCGGCAACCGCCTCACCGACATCTCCCACGCCATCGAGCTCGGCACCCGCGCCGCCGAGGTCGCGCACGACCGCAAGTACGGCATCGTCGACGGCTACGGCGGTCACGGCATCGGCCGGGAAATGCACATGGAACCGTTCCTCGCCAACGAGGGCGCTCCGGGCAAGGGGCCGCAACTAGTGGTTGGCTCCGTTCTGGCGATCGAACCGATGCTGACCCTCGGCACCACGGATACCGTTGTCCTCGAGGACGATTGGACCGTCGTCACCACCGACGGCACCCGTGCCGCGCACTGGGAGCACACGGTCGCCGTCACCGAGGACGGGCCGCGCATCCTCACCCTGCGTCCGTAGTAGCCGCCGCCTTCGGGTACGGGCCTACACGTCGATCAGCAGCGTCACCGGGCCGTCGTTGACGAGGCTGATCTCCATGTGTTCGCCGAACACGCCGGTCTCGACGGTCGCGCCCAGCTCGCGTAGGGCGCTGGTGAACTCGTCCACCAGTGGTTCCGCCACCGGCCTCGGCGCCGCGGCGGACCAGGACGGGCGCCGGCCCCGGCGGGTGTCCGCCATGAGCGTGAACTGACTGGCGACGAGCACCGGGGCATCGAGGTCGGACGCCGACTGTTCGTTCTCCAGGATGCGCATGGTCCACACCTTCTTCGCGAGCAGAGCCGCCTTCGCCTCGTCGTCCGTATGGGTGACACCGACCAGGACGAGCAGCCCGTGGCCGCCGGCCGGGGGAGTGATCCGTCCGACCTCGTCGCCGTCGACGCGGACCGACGCGGACGTCACTCGCTGTACCAGGGCGCGCACGCACACCATCCTTCGAGTCGTGGCAGGTGGGGTCTCGGAAGTCGAATTCTCGCGGGCGGGCGGGTCCGCCAGGGACCGCATTTGGCCTGGTGAGCAATTTCCCGTAACATGGATCAACGGTGCGCTATGCGTGCCGGTTGTTTGCGTGCCCAGTGCCGGATTCGGTCCGGATTGTTCATGTTTCGGCCGGCGAAGAACCCATCGGGCGCCACGGTAACGGAAACAGATGCAATAAGCACGCCAAACAACATGGATCGCGGAGGATATGGCTAAGAAAGACGGGGCCATCGAGGTCGAGGGACGAGTAGTCGAGCCGCTGCCCAATGCGATGTTCCGCATTGAGCTCGAGAACGGCCACAAAGTTCTCGCCCACATCAGCGGAAAGATGCGTCAGCACTACATTCGCATCCTCCCGGAAGATCGCGTTGTCGTAGAGCTCTCGCCCTACGACTTGTCGCGCGGACGCATCGTTTACCGGTACAAGTAAAAGCTTCCCCGCCCGACCAGGTCGGGGAGAAGTACGTCCGCTGCGGATCTGCGTAGTGGGCTGCCACAAAACAGGAGATCAGAAGACGTGAAGGTTCAGCCGAGCGTCAAGAAGATCTGCGAAAAGTGCAAGGTGATCCGTCGTAACGGCCGGGTCATGGTGATCTGCGAGAACCTGCGCCACAAGCAGCGTCAGGGCTAGATCTCCGCTTTTCGAGGATCTGCTTGGCAACAAGCAAAGATGACCTCCCAGCACCAGCCAGTACCCACGGCTCTCGAGCAGGTACTGGTTCACCCCCGGCACGGAGGCCGGGGCCCCACTGAGTTAGTTGAAGCATCGTCGGTCGCGAGACCGCCGACGTTTGAAGAGGCACAGGGGATGGACTGGGAGCAGACCTCCGCACACCGATAGGAATGCCGACATGGCACGACTCGCAGGTGTCGATCTTCCCCGTGAAAAGCGGATGGAGATCGCACTTACTTACATCTACGGCATCGGCCGTACCCGCTCCAAGGAGATCCTGGACGCCACCGGCGTCAGCCCGGATCTGCGGAGCAAGGATCTCTCGGACGAGGATCTGGCCAAGCTCCGCGAGTACATCGAGGAGTCGCTGAAGGTCGAGGGTGACCTTCGCCGCGAGGTCCAGGCCGACATCCGACGCAAGATCGAGATCGGCTGCTACCAGGGCCTGCGCCACCGTCGTGGTCTGCCCGTGCGTGGTCAGCGCACCAAGACCAACGCCCGCACCCGTAAGGGTCCGAAGCGCACCATTGCAGGCAAGAAGAAGGCGAAGTAATGCCCCCCAAGTCACGTGGCACCGGTCCGAAGAAGACCCAGAAGGCGCGTCGCAGGGACAAGAAGAACGTCCCGCACGGCGCCGCTCACATCAAGAGCACGTTCAACAACACCATCGTGTCCATCACGGACCCCGCCGGAAACGTGATTTCCTGGGCGTCCTCGGGACACGTCGGCTTCAAGGGTTCGCGTAAGTCGACCCCGTTCGCCGCTCAGCTGGCCGCCGAGAACGCAGCCCGCAAGGCGCAGGAGCACGGCGTCAAGAAGGTCGACGTCTTCGTCAAGGGCCCCGGCTCCGGCCGTGAGACCGCGATCCGCTCGCTTCAGGCTGCAGGCCTCGAGGTCGGCACCATCTCCGATGTCACCCCCCAGCCGCACAACGGCTGCCGTCCGCCCAAGCGGCGTCGGGTCTAGCGGGAAGGATAGGTAGAAAAAAATGGCACGTTATACCGGACCCATCACCCGCAAGTCGCGTCGTCTGCGCGTCGACCTCGTTGGAGGCGACCAGGCGTTCGAGCGTCGTCCCTACCCGCCGGGCCAGCACGGCCGCGCGCGGATCAAGGAGAGCGAGTACCTGCTCCAGCTGCAGGAGAAGCAGAAGGCTCGCTTCACCTACGGCGTCATGGAGAAGCAGTTCCGCCTGTACTACAAGGAGGCGAACAACCGCCCCGGTAAGACCGGTGAGAACCTGCTCCGCATCCTGGAGTCGCGTCTCGACAACGTCGTGTACCGCGCCGGACTGGCTCGCACCCGCCGCCAGGCCCGTCAGCTGGTCACCCACGGCCACCTCCTTGTGAACAACAAGAAGGTCGACATCCCCAGCTACCGCGTCTCGCAGTACGACATCATCGATGTCAAGGACAAGTCGCTGTCGACGCTTCCCTTCCAGGTCGCGCGCGAGACCCAGGGCGATCGCCCGATCCCGGGTTGGCTGCAGGTTGTCGGCGGACGTCTCCGGGTTCTGGTTCACCAGCTTCCCGAGCGTGCGCAGATCGACGTTCCTCTGCAGGAACAGCTCATCGTCGAGTACTACTCGAAGTAGGCCTGACGGCTCGTGCGCCTTTCCGGTAGTTCCGACTACCGGAAAGGCGCACGGGCACGAAGTGCCTTTCCCATCGTGGGCGTCAAATAGCGGACGCCCGTACAGGAGGAACTCCAATGCTCATTTCTCAGCGACCCACGCTGACCGAAGAGGTCATCGCTGACAACCGCTCGAAGTTCGTCATCGAGCCCCTCGAGCCAGGCTTCGGGTATACCCTCGGCAACTCGCTCCGCCGCACGCTGCTCTCGTCGATTCCCGGCGCTGCTGTCACCAGCATCCGCATCGACGGCGTTCTGCACGAGTTCACCACAGTTCCCGGTGTGAAGGAAGATGTCACCGACATCATCCTGAACCTCAAGGGCCTCGTCGTGAGCTCCGAAGAGGACGAGCCGGTCACCATGTACGTCCGCAAGCAGGGCCCCGGCGCTGTGACTGCAGGCGACATCGTGCCCCCGGCCGGCGTCACCGTGAACAACCCGGATCTGCACATCGCCACCCTGAACGACAAGGGAAAGCTGGAGATCGAGCTCGTCGTCGAGCGCGGTCGCGGCTACGTCCCCGCCGTCCAGAACAAGGCGTCCGGCGCCGAGATCGGCCGTATCCCGGTCGACTCGATCTACTCGCCGGTGCTCAAGGTCACCTACAAGGTGGAGGCCACCCGTGTCGAGCAGCGCACCGACTTCGATCGGCTCGTGCTCGATGTGGAAACCAAGAACTCCATCACCGCTCGGGACGCGCTCGCTTCGGCGGGCAAGACCCTGGTTGAGCTCTTCGGCCTGGCCCGTGAGCTGAACGTCGAAGCAGAAGGCATCGAGATCGGACCCTCGCCCGCCGAGGCCGATCACATTGCTTCGTTCGGACTGCCCATCGAGGACCTGGACCTGACGGTCCGTTCCTACAACTGCCTCAAGCGCGAAGGTGTTCACACCGTCGGTGAGCTTGTCGGCCGTACCGAGTCCGATCTGCTCGACATCCGCAACTTCGGACAGAAGTCCATCGACGAGGTGAAGGTCAAGCTGCATTCGCTCGGCCTGGCCCTCAAGGACAGCCCCGCGTCCTTCGATCCCACCACCGTTGCCGGCTACGACGCCGCCACCGGGACGTGGAGCGACACGGACGCCGGTTCCTTCGGTGATGCCGAGGGCACCGAGGACTACGCCGAGACCGAACAGCTGTAGCTCACGGTCCTTTACTAGGAGATCATCATGCCCAAGCCCAAGAAGGGTGCTCGCTTCGGCGGGTCGGCTTCGCACCAGAAGGCGATCTTCGCCAATCTGGCTACCGCGCTCTTCGAGCACGGCCGCATCACCACCACGGAGTCCAAGGCCAAGGCCCTGCGCCCGTACGCCGAGAAGCTCGTCACGCACGCCAAGGCCGGAACCCTGGCTCACCGTCGCGAGGTTCTGAAGGTCATCCGCAACAAGGATGTCGTGCACACCCTGTTCGCGGAGATCGGCCCGTTCTACGCCGATCGTGACGGCGGCTACACCCGCATCATCAAGACAGTCCCCCGCAAGGGCGACAACGCGCCGATGGCGATCATCGAGCTCGTCAAGGAGAAGACCGTCACCTCCGAGGCCGACCGCGCTCGTCGCGTGAAGGCATCGAAGGATGCGCCGGCTGCTGCTCCCGCCGAGGAGAACGTCGTCGAGGCCGTCGAGGCCGAGGCAACCGACGCCGAGGTCGAGAACGCTGACGCCGTCGTCGAGGCCATCGAGGACGAGACCGCGGCCGACGCTCCCGAGGCCGAAGAGGCCAAGAAGGACTAGTCCACTTGGCTTCGGCACACGCTGAATCGAACGAGCCCGTCGTCCCCCCGAGGGACGGCGGGCCCGTTTCGTATGAGACCCGTCGCTTGCGCCTCGACATCGCCTACGACGGAACCGAATTCTCCGGGTGGGCCCGCCAGAACGCGTTGCGCACAGTGTGCGGGGAGATCGAGGAGAAGCTCGGCGCAGTCCTGCGCACGCCGCTGCAGCTCACGGTGGCGGGGCGCACCGATGCCGGCGTCCACGCCACCGGACAGGTGGCGCACGTCGACGTTCCGGTCGACGCCCTTCCTGACGACCCGTCCCGGCTCGTCCGCAGGCTCGCGCGGTTCCTGCCGAAGGACGTGCGGATCAAGCAGATCGCCTTTGCTCCCGAACACTTCGATGCACGGTTCTCCGCGATGCGCAGGCACTACGAGTACCGCCTGACGTCGGCGGCCTACGGCGCCGATCCGCTCCGAGCCCGGGACACCGTCTCGTATCCGAAGGTCCTGGACCTCGAACTCATGCGCTTGGCGTCTTCGACGCTCTTGGGGCTGCACGACTTCGCGGCGTTCTGCAAACGCCGGGAAGGCGCCACGACTGTCCGCGATCTCCAACGTTTCGACTGGGAGCGCGACGGCGACGTGTTCACGGCCTTCGTCAGCGCCGACGCCTTCTGCTGGTCGATGGTGCGCAGTCTCGTCGGTGCGGTTCTCGCCGTGGGGGAGGGTCGTCGCGACCTCGGCTGGATCGAAGGGCTCCTCCGCGAGAAGTCGCGGTCGAGTTCGATCCTGGTGGCCCCGGCGCACGGACTGTCCCTGGTGCGCGTCGACTACCCGGACGACGCGGATCTGGCGGCACGCAACAAGATCACCCGAGACGTTCGGACCGTGCCGGGCGGCTGCTGCGGCGACTGATCGGAACCCGCGGCGTCGATCACCACCGCGGTCGCGGAGGCACCAGCACCTACGATGGCTCCGGAAGAGAAGGAGCCTGTTCATGACCGCAGTCGCACCCGTCCGGATCGAGATCATCATCGGATCCGTCAGAGTGGGTCGGATCGCTCCCGTCGTCGCCGGCTGGTTCGCCGAACGCGCTCGCGCCTACCCGGGACTGGACGTGGGCATCATCGATCTCGCCGATACGCCGTTGCCGCAGGATCTCGGCGCATCCCCGGTGACGGACGAATTCCGGGAGCGAGTGGGCCGAGCCGACGGGTTCGTGGCCGTCACCTCCGAGTACAACCACGGTTACCCTGCGGCGCTGAAGACCGCGTTCGACAGCGTCAAACACGAATGGCGCTCGAAGCCCATCGGGTTCGTGTCGTACGGCGGGTTGGCCGGCGGACTCCGAGCCACCGAACAGCTGCGTCAGGTGGTGGCCGAATTGCACATGGTGTCGGTGCGGCAGAGCGTGAGTTTCCACCGGGTGCGCAAGCGATTCGACGACCAGGGGCAGACGACCGACGGCGCCGCCATCGACTCGGCGGACCGCATGCTGGCGCAGCTGGCGTGGTGGGCCGACGCGGTCCGTGTTCAGCGCGGGACCACCCCGTACCCCGGCTAGTACTGGTGGACCGGCCGGTACTCGGCCGCGCGAGGCCGGCCGATGAACGCCGTCTCGGAGGAGATCGTGACCAGCATCAGTTCGATGCTCGTCCCTCCGGTCGACAGAAGAATGCGGTCGCCCAGCGCATCCGGCTGGACGATCGACAGGTCCGGTTCGGCACCGGGCCACTGGCTCGGTTCACCGTGGAGGTAGATCGCGGTGACCCCGGCGCGGGGCGGCAGCGCGTTGACGCCGTCGAACACGACGGTGTTGAACCTGTTGTCGGACTGCGGATTGTGGCCCGCGATGCGCAACCGGTCGGGTGTGGCGATGGAGTCGATCAACGAAGACCACGCGTCGGGCCGATCGGTGTGAATGAGCACTCGGGCGCCGGTTGCGACGGCGCGGAACACCAGTTGCTGGGCGAGATACAGTTCACCAGCCACGTAGACCATGCCGACGCCGGGACCTGCGATGCGGGCGGTGATTCCGTGACCGTAATCGTCGGAGCCGATGAGTTGGCCGCACCCCGCTGGGGGTAACTGCAGCGCACGCAGGTCCTCGACGGACATGTCGGTCAACGGCATCACGTCGTCGAGGTCCGGCATCCCGACCGGGAGATTGGACAGCAGCCCGTCCCGGTGCCTGCCCTGCATCGAGACGAGCCCGGGAATCGTGAGCGGCTCGGGCAACGTCCGGGTGGTCACCCGGCAGGCCGCACCGACCTTCACCTGCCCGTCGTGTCCGCTGGGGCGCAGCCGGATCGTCACGGTCGTGCCGAGGCTCGACGGAACCCAGAGCCTCGCGAGCAGGTCTCGCGTCAGGTATCGCGGGTCGACGCCGTAGCCGGTGTTGCACACTCCGGGCAGCGGTGCATGCTTCCATGTCTCCGTGAAGGCCTTCGGATCGACGCCCCGACTGATCTGCAGCGCGGCAGATTCGATCTCCGGGGCGGTGAGAATGCGCGCACGGCAGCCGGAATCGGCCAGTGCACGCACGACGCGGCTTGCCGCGATCGTGATCGCGCGCGACGCACCTTCCTCGCCGCCGCCGCGCCGAGCTACGGCAGCGACACTCTCGGTGGCGTCGAATCGCAGAGCGAGCCAGACCATCCGGGTCGCCGTCGCCGGGAGCGGGCCGACCAGCCTGTCGTACACATCGGTTGCGGGAGAGCCCGCCGCGGCGCGATAACCGTGGCTGACGATGTCGATTCCGCTCAGCGAGATGTCGTGCTGAACAAGGCACGTGGCGAGCGCGTCGGTCGGGAGTTCGTGCGTCGTCTGGAAGCCGTCCCGGGTGATCTGCGTGAGGCTCCCCGCGGGTGGAAGGACCTCGACGACGGCGACCACGCTGCCACCGTCCCAGCGAAGCCCGACGGACTGGCCTGTCGGTGCCTGGAAGCCGACGGTGCGGGTCTGCGTCCGAACGGGTTTGGTGCAATATCGCCAGAACGTCCGGGCCCAGTCCAGGCTCGACCAGCCGCCCACGCGGACGAGCGCGGCGAGAGCGACGACGACCGCGACGACGACGGCGCCCCACCACACCAGCCCGCACAGCGAGGCCACGACCCCGCCGGTCACCCCCAGAAGTTGCGCAACGATCATCTCGGTCGCCGAAAACCGAAGAGACGACGGCCGACGTGTGACGCGCGAACGGTCCATGGTTCCTCCCCCGAATACCTGAACCCAGCAGACCCGTACCCGTCCGCCGTGAAGATTGTCGATGGAACTGTACTGTGTCACCCCGAGCGCTGTGCAGCACGGGGGAGGAACAATGGCTGTAACACCCACCACCCGGTGGCAGGTCAACGGGTATCGCTTTCTGGTCAGACGGATGGAGCACGCCCTGGTGCGTCGCGATGTCCGAATGTTGCACGACCCCATGCGGTCGCAGTCGCGCGCACTCGCGGTGGGGGTCGTGATCGCGTCGCTCGGACTCGCCGCGTGCGCCGCGCTGGCGCTGTTCCGTCCGCAGGACAAGATCGGCGACGCGTCGATCGTCGTCGGCAAGGATTCGGGCGCGATGTTCGTCGTCATGGGCGACACCCTCCGTCCCGTCCTGAATCTCGCGTCCGCCCGGCTCATCGTCGGAAAGTCCGAGGATCCCGTGATCGTCAAGGAATCCGAACTCGACACCCGCCCCCGCGGTGCCCTCGTCGGGATCCCCGGCGCGCCGTCCGCGCTGCCGGCGGGAGACCCCGCGGCGAAGACGCCGTGGACGGTGTGCGACTCGATCGAAGCCGACGGAAATCGTTCCGTCACAACATCGGTCATCGTCGGCGAGACGGAGAGCTCCGAGGGCGGCAGGACTCTCACGGGAGATCAGGCGCTGCTCGCGTCGACTTCCGATGCGTCGTACCTGATCTATGACGGCAAGCGGGCCAGGATCGACCTGGACGATCCGGCGGTCACCCGGGCGCTGGGCCTCGAAGGTACCCGGGCACGCCCGGTGAGCAAGGGCTTCGTCAACGCCGTCCCCGAGGTGCCGCCTCTCGCGGCGCCCGTCATCCCGGGGGCCGGGAGCAGCCCACGGTATCCGTTGCAGGACAAGGTCGTGGGATCCGTCTTCCAGGTGCTGATCGGCTCCGAGACGACGCATTACGTAGTCCTCCGCGACGGAATCCAGAAGATCAGCTCGGCGGTCGCGAACCTGATCTTCCTGTCGGACTCGCACGGAGACACCGAGATGTCGAGCATCACGCCCGACACCATGAACCGGATCCCTTCCGTGGAACAGATTGCGGTGGAAAGCTTCCCGGAGTCGGCGCCGAAGATCGTCGATGCCGCAGAAAGCCCCGTGAGTTGCCTGTCCTGGCAGCCCCTCCGCGCACCGGACGAGTCGGGCTCGAGCGGTCCGGCGGCCGAGCTGTCCCTGGTAGCGGGACGCGCTCTCCCGATACCCGACGGCGCTCGCGCGGTCCAGCTGGCCCAGGCGGACGACGCGGGCGATAACGCGGACTCGGTCTACGTTCGGCCGGGCACGAGCGGTTTCGTGCAGTCGACCGGCATCGAGCCGACTAGCACGCGACGCGACAGCACCTTCTTCCTCGCGGACACGGGAGTCCGGTTCGGTATTCCGGATAAAGAGTCCGCCGAGGCATTGGGCGTCGACGGCGCCCGCCCTCTCGCGCCGTGGCAAATTCTCGGCCTCCTGGCGCAGGGCCCGGCGCTCGGAAAGTCGTCGGCGCTCGTCGCGCACGACGGGGTTGCCCCGGACGCCGCCCCGGCCGCTGTCGCGGCAGGGTCGAACTGAGCGGTTCGGTCAGCTCCGATCGGTCGCCGACTGGAACCGGCGGCGGAGTGGGAACGACGCCAGCACGCCGAGCACGAGCAGCGCGCCCAGCGTTCCTGTTGCCGCGACAGCGACGTCGCGCGGCCGATGATCCGGGGGAGCAGCGGCCGGGAGCGGCTCGATCGCGACGGAATTCGACTGATCGACGGCGGCACCGTCGAGTGGAACATCGGCGGTGACCGCCGCCAGCGGATCGATGATCCCGTGCCCGACCGACGGATTCCACCCCTCGGCCGGCGCATGCGCCGTGGCCTCGATCCGGGCCATGACCTGCTGTGCGGACAGTTGCGGGAACCGAGAGCGGACCAGCGCGACGGTCGCCGAGACGTAGGGGGCCGCGAAACTCGTTCCTTTCACCGGCTCCGCGTTGCCTTGTGCGCCGTACGTCGTATCAGTCAGATCGCCGTTGGTCGGGTGCAGCGATGTCAGACCGGATCCCGGAGCTGCGACGTCCACCCACGGGCCGGCCAGGCTGAAGTCGCTCGAGGATCCGTTCGCCTCGACGGAGCCGACGGTCAGAACGTAGTCGTCGTACCAGGCGGGACTGGCGATGGTGCTCACGGAGTCCCACAGATCGGCGCCGGGACGGAGGGGGTCGTCTGCCGGATTCTGAATCTTGCATTCTCCGGAACCGAAGTTCCCTGCCGCCGCGACCACTACGACGTTGTGCACCGTGACGGCGTACTTCACGGCCGACCCCAGATACCGGTCGCCATCGCCGATTCCCTCGGCGGCGGTCTTGCACGCGACCTCGGAGATGTTGATGACGGTGGCGCCCATGTCTGCCGCACGCCGAATCGCCGTCGCCATCGTCGCAACGTTTCCGTATCCGCCGACCGAGTTGCCCGCGTTGTCGACCTGATCAGCCTGGCCCGCGGCGTTGTACGCGCTACTCGTCTGCCGGATGGACAGGATCCGGGAATCCGGTGCACCACCGGAGAAACCGGAACCGGGAACCTGCGCGGCGCCGATCAACCCGGCGACGAGCGTGCCGTGCGCGTCGCAGTCGACCGTCCCGCTCTCCGTCCCCACGAGGTCGCCGCCGTCCATGAGGCCGGGGAGACGGGGGTGCCGTGAGACGCCGGTGTCGATCACCGCTACGAGCTGACCAGCACCCCTGCTGATCGGCCAGACCGATTGGAAGTCGAGATCTCGCTGGGCCGCCGGAACATCGGGGCCGTCCGGCACGCGCACAGCATCTTTGCACGGCCGGCGTTTCTCGACCTTCGTGCTGTCCTTCGGTGGAATGAGTCCGGCGTCCACGGGAGCGGGCACCACAGCAGCGGCCTCGCCCTGCCCCACGGCGGCGGCGACCGCCACGACCGCTGTAGCCAGGACGACGCGAGTGAGCCGGCGCCTCACAGTCCACGCATCAGCGAGTAGAGACCGGTCACCCAGCACACCAGCGGAACGATCGACGCGATCACCGCCAGATCGATGAGCTCGGCTACCCGTCGCATCACGGGCGAGAACGTCTGGCGGGGGGCGAGGATTCCCAGCACCAGCCCACCGGCGGCGAACAGGATCGCGACGGCAAACGAGGCGATCGCGAAGTCGGGCACGGCAACGGCTACGGCAGTGAGCAGCAGAACCAGTACCGTCACCCCGCCCGCGATCAGCGGTACCGCCTGCTCGGCGCTGCTGTATGTGCGTCCCCGGAACATCAGCACGGCGGCGGTGGCGACGGCGAGAGAGAGCCCGGGCCAGAAGATTCCGCCGTACACACCGGGTTGTGCCGCGACGAGGGCACCGGCCACGGCGAGTGCTGTCATCGCGCCGACCAGGCCGGTGAGGTACTTGCGGGCGCGTGCCGCACGCTGTGCGAGAGAGTCGAACGACGGCATTGTCGCCTCGTCGTCCGGGTCGTCCTCGGACGGATCGACCGAGGTCCCCGGCGCCGGGACGGGAGGCAGTGGAAGCTTGGCCAGCAGTATCGACACACGGGCCGAGAAGGCGAGTCCGACCAGCGCCGCCGCCACGACGCCAGCGCCGACAGCAGAAATCGGATTGTCGAACAGCGTCGCCACGAGGGCGGCGAACGAACCGAACAGGGACGTCACCGACAGGGCCGTGAACAGTCGCAGTCCGACACCGCCCAGCCGCAACGCCAGGACGGCGGTGGTGCCCGCAAGCACGAGTCCGAGGAGCAGGTGCGGGGCGGCGAAATCGCCGGGCACGAAAAGCATCCCCGCGGCGAACGAGAGGGGTACCGAGCATCCGCTCAGGACGACGGAGCTTGGCGCGTCGCCGTAGATGCGACCGGTGACCGCGCCGGCGACCAGGAACAGTAAGGCCGTCGCGAGTGCACACCCCGCCCCCAGGAATCCTTCGGTCCCCGCCCCGGACCAGAGCAGCGCGAACGATCCGACGACGGTGCCGAGCACCGCGGCGACGGAGCCCACGATCCGTGCGGAACCCCGGGTCCACTCACGGTCGCCCTCGGCGTCGGCGATCGCCACGTTGTACATGATGTCGTCGAACAGCGGCGGCGGCGCGGTGGCGTGCACGCTCTGCAGCACGAGGAGGTCACCGTCGCGGATTCCGTGCTCGTGCAACGTCAACGTGGTCGAGAGCGGCGAGTGCCCGATCTTCGCGAGAACCCACTCGCTGGGTTCGTGCTGCTCGGGCGAGTCGTCGAAGTCGTTGGTACTGCGATGGGTGCGGATGGTGTCGACAATGCCCGGAACGAGGATGGCCAGCGGCACACCGAACGGCACGGCCATGTCGACCTGCGAATGCGTCGACAGGACGGTGATCCGGCAGAGATCTGCTGCGGCACCGGGACGGGTGGACGAGGCGGATCCCCGCGTTTCGTCATGGGTGATGGACACTGCGATTTCCCCCAACTCTGCGACGCACAACCCCATCTGCGCCGTTACGACACCGATCGACGACCGCTCACAGATCGTCATCCGATTTGATCACCGGTGACCTTACGACACGGCGGGCGCCGCCTCCAGTGTCCGGCAGGGCGCGGACCTCCTATATGCCCGATCACCCTCCATGGGTTAGTGTCTGATTTCGCGGATCGAGCCCAGGGGGGCGACCCGGAGTTCCGGGATCGGATCGGCTGCACGTTTTTTTCGGGGCGGTTGTAGTCATGGGGGGGCGAGTAGTGAGCACTATTCGGTTCGTGCGCAAGGCGCGACGGGAAGTACCGCGGATTCCGGGCGGCGAAGTGAGCCTGCAGGCTCCGCCCGAGATTCCACGCCTGGTACCGGGAAACCTTCTGACCAAGCTCCTTCCCGTGGTCATGGTCGTCGCGATGGTCGGGATGATGGCCCTGATGTTCTCGTCGGGTATGGCCCGCAATCCGATGTCGATGCTCTTTCCCGTCATGATGATGGTGTCGATGCTCGGCATGCTCGCCGGTGGCGGCCGTGGCGGCCCGAAAGCGGCGGAGGCCAACGAAGACCGCAAGGACTACCTGCGCTACCTCGATCAGTTGCGCCGCGACGTCGACGAGACAGCCGAGCAGCAGCGAAAGGCGCTCGACTGGAGTCACCCCGAACCCGGTTTGTTGTGGACCATCGCAGGCACGGCGCGCATGTGGGAGCGCCGCATCACCGACCCCGACTACTGCCATGTGCGCGTCGGCCGGGGAAGCCAGCGCCTCGCAACCCGCCTGATCGCACCGGAGACCGGACCGGTAGAGGATCTGGAACCGGTTGCCGCGGTGTCGCTTCGTCGCTTCGTCCGCGCGCACTCCGTCGTCCAGGATCTGCCCACCGCGGTGTCGCTGCGCGGCTTCGCGGCCATCTCCGTGGAAGGGGAACGCGGTACGGCACGGTCCCTGGTGCGGTCGATGCTCATGCAGTTGTGCGCATTCCACGGCCCGGACAATCTCCTCGTCGCGGTCGTGTGCGGCCCCGACACCGAGCACGAGTGGGACTGGGCCAAATGGCTGCCGCACGTGCAGCATCCGGATTCGTCCGACGGTGTCGGTTCCTCCCGCATGATCTACGGCTCGATCCTCGAACTCGAATCTTCGCTCGGTCCCCAACTGTCGATGCGAAACCGATTCTCGCGCAATGCCCCCGCCGCCCCCGGTGTCCCACAGTTCGTCATCGTCGTCGACGGTGGAATTCTCGAGGGCGAATCGGGGATGATCACCGACGGTGGGGTCGACTCGGTTTCCGTTCTCGACATCAGCGGCTTCTGCCCGCGACTGACGGCCACACGAGGACTCCAGCTCGTGGCGCAGGACGGATCCCTAGGCGCCCGCAGCGGAGCCGGCGTGGAGATGTTCGCGACAGCAGACCTCGTCAGCGCCCATCAGGCGGAAACGCTGGCCCGGCGCCTCGCGCCGTACCGGACGGCGTCGCAGACGGCAGTGGACGCGGGCGACGACGACCAGCCGTTGCAGACGTGGAGCCAGATGCTGGG
Source organism: Rhodococcus sp. NPDC127593 (assembly GCF_042671975.1). NCBI lineage: Bacteria > Bacillati > Actinomycetota > Actinomycetes > Mycobacteriales > Nocardiaceae > Rhodococcus > Rhodococcus sp. NPDC127593. Next base: position 93,528 of record NZ_JBHXWI010000009.1, read on the forward strand.
GATCGGCGACGTCGGCCGTCTCAACCCGGATCACGCGTGGCTGCCCCGCCACGGCCGCGACCGGCTTCGGGTCCCGATCGGTGTCGGAGTGGACGGCCACCCCGTCGAGATCGACCTCAAGGAGTCGGCCGAGAACGGCATGGGGCCACACGGTCTGTGTATCGGGGCGACCGGTTCGGGTAAGTCGGAGTTCCTCCGGACGTTGGTGCTCGGCCTGATCGCGACGCATTCGCCCGACGCGCTCAACCTCGTCCTCGTCGATTTCAAGGGCGGCGCCACCTTCCTCGGCCTCGAGGAGGCTCCGCACGTCGCCGCGGTGATCACCAACCTGGCCGAGGAACTCGCGATGGTCGACCGGATGCGGGACGCCCTCGCCGGTGAGATGAACCGGCGTCAGGAACTCCTGCGCTCTTCCGGGAACTTCGCGAACGTCACCGAATACGAAAAGGCGCGCCAGGCGGGCGCCGCCCTCGACCCGCTGCCCGCATTGTTCATCGTCGTCGACGAATTCTCCGAACTGCTCAGTCAGCAGCCGGAGTTCGCGGACCTCTTCGTCGCCATCGGCAGGCTCGGTCGGTCTCTGCACATCCACCTGCTGCTGGCAAGTCAGAGGCTCGAAGAGGGCAAACTGCGGGGGCTCGACAGCCACCTGTCGTACCGCATCGGTCTCAAGACGTTCTCGGCCAACGAATCGCGTACGGTGCTCGGCGTTCCGGATGCCTACCACCTGCCCGCGACCCCGGGCGCCGGATACCTCAAGTGCGATTCTGCGGAGATCGTCCGCTTCCAGGCCTCGTACGTGTCCGGCACCTACGAGGGCGGACGGGAAGACAGCGTCCGACGGCCGGGTGAGGCGGCTGTCGAGCTGCGGCCCAAGATCTTCACGGCTGCACCGGTCGCCGTCGACGTCGTCGAAAGCCTCGACGAACCACAGTCGCTCCACCTGGCCGAGGAGCCGACGGAGGTCCGCACCACCATCGACGTCGTGGTGGAACGGATCAAGGGTCGCGGACCGCGAGCCCACGAGGTATGGCTCCGACCCCTCGACGCCGCGCCGAGCCTCGACCAGATGCTGCCGAGGTCGGTTCTCACCGAACCGGTTCCCGCGCTGAGCTCGCTGCGTACATCGATCGGGATCATCGACAGGCCCTACGACCAGAGGCGCGACCCCCTGGTCGTGGATCTGTCCGGGTCCACCGGAAACATGGCGGTGGTGGGCGGACCGCAGTCGGGCAAGTCGACTGCGATCCGCACGCTCGTCACGTCGTTGGCCGCCACTCACTCCGCGGAGCAGGTGCAGTTCTACTGCCTCGACTTCGGTGGCGGCACGCTCACCGGACTGTCGGGACTCCCGCACGTCGGCTCGGTCGCCAACCGCCTCGACATCGACCGGGTGCGTCGCACCATCGCGGAGATGAACACCATCGTGCGTCAGCGTGAGGAGCGTTTCCGCGAACTCGGGGTCGAGTCGATGGCCGAGTTCCGGCGACTACGCGCAACCGACCCGGGCAGCGGCGGCGCGGCGGCCGGGGTCGCGCAGGATCCGTTCGGGGACGTCTTCCTGGTGATCGACGGTTTCGGCAGCATTCGTCAGGACTTCGAGGCTCTCGAACAGCAGATCACCAACCTTGCGTCCCAGGGGTTGTCGTACGGTGTGCACGTCGTGCTCACCGCCTCACGGTGGGGCGAGGTCCGGCCGGCGCTCAAGGATCAGCTCGGCACGCGGATCGAGCTGCGTCTCGGTGATCCCTCGGATTCCGACCTCGGTCGCAAGACCGCGGCACTCGTTCCCGAAGGCCGACCCGGACGCGGCATGACCCGCGACAGCCTGCATCTTCTCGTCGGGTTGCCGAGGGTCGACGGGAGCTCGGATCCGACCGACCTGGCATCCGGTGTGGCGCAGGCCGTGTCGTCCATCGCCGCCGCGTCACACGGTCGGCCCGCTCCGGCAGTGCGAATGCTGCCTGCACAGATCGCCCGCGACGACGTGCTCCATGCGGCCGGGGGGTGGCCGTCCTACCTCGATCCGGCGCAGGCATGTCTTCAGATTCCGATCGGGCTCGACGAGGCCGAGTTGGCTCCGACGTTCCTGAACTTCGCCGAGCAGCCCCACTTCCTGGTGTTCGGCGACAGTGAATGCGGTAAGACGACGCTCCTGCGGAACATCTGCGAGGGCATCATGGCGTCGAACACGAGCAAACAGGCGAAGATCATTCTCGGCGACTACCGGCGCACGATGCTCGGTGTCGTCGAGACGGAGCACCTGGCTTCGTACGCGCCGTCCGAGGACGTGCTGACGACGAATATGAGGGATCTCGCGATCCTGCTGAAGGGGCGCATGCCGGGCCCCGGCTTCAATCGCCAGCAGCAGCGCGACCGGTCCTGGTGGACGGGGCCCGAAGTCTTCGTCGTCATCGACGACTACGACCTCGTCGTGACCTCGAGCGGAAACGCGGTCGCTGCGATTGTCGAATTCCTGCCGCACGCCCGTGACATCGGATTCCACCTGATCATCGCGCGACGCTCCGGCGGTGCGGCACGGGCAATGTACGAGCCGGTCATCGCGCGCTTGCGTGATCTGCAGTCGACGGGCCTCGTGATGAGTGGCAACAGGGAGGAGGGCAATCTCATCGGCACTGTTCGTCCGAGTGCGATGCCTCCCGGGCGCGGAACGCTGGTCAACCGTGCGGGTACCGGCCTGATCCAGCTCGCGTGGATGCCCCCGCTGTGATGTCGTCGGTCGCGATTCATCTCACTGAATCCGGCATGTGGTCCTGCGCTCAGGGCGCGACGACGGCAGCTCACGAGATGACGCCGCTGTGCTTCGTCGACGACGAGTACGTCGACGTCGACGGTGGAGTTCTCTTGGTGTCCGATGCCTTGGAAGCGGTGCTCCGGTCTGTAACAGACCGTGCGGGGAACGCGGCGCCGATCGCGACGGCCGTACTGTCCCACCCGACGGAGTGGGGTTCCGCGAGGCAGAGCGTGCTGTCCGCCGCGGGTGCGCGCGTTGCCGCCGACACGGTGCTGGTTCCCGTTGCCGTGGCGGCGGCCGAGGGTGCCGCGGTGTCCGGTGGCCGATGGATGGTGCTCGAAAGCCGGACCGTGGGTGCAACGGCCAGTTACGTGGTCGGCGAGGTCGGCGGATACCGGGTCGTCGAATGCGAGCACGATCCGTCACTCTGCGCCGACGAAGGGATCGACGAGTGGGCGGCAGCGATCGTGGAGCTCGGTGCGCGAGCCCGTGGTGATCGGCCGGTCGACGGAATACTCCTCCTCGTCGGAGATTCGCAAGAGCGTACATCGATGCGTGACGCCGTGATCGCCGCCGCGTCCCCGAACGCCGACGTCCGGATCCTCACCGGTGAAGAGATCGCGCGCGCACTCGCGTCCAGCCTGGTCGAGGCTACCGACGAGCCGACGGCGATGACTGTGCCGCAGGCGAACTGGCTCGAACCGGCACTGCAGGGAACGGAGCGCGGTGGCCGGCGGAGCGCGCGGCCTACATTCTTCGCGGTCGCTGCGGTACTGGCCGTCGTCGTCGGAGCTGTTCTCGTCTTCACTCTTCGGGAGCCCGGTACCGGCACCGAATCCGTCCGCGCGCTGGACGCGAGCGCGGCACCGGCGGCGCCGACCACGACGCCCACCCGGATCTCGGCGACGACCACCACTTCCGCCACCGCGGCGGGGGGCCTGGAGGTGGGCGGTATTCGCGTGACACTGCCGAGCGGATGGAAGGAGCGGGCGCCCGCCGCGTCGTCTTCTTCCGGATCCCGGGTGGAGTTGGTGCCTGCGGGCGGAGCCGACAGGCGAATCATCATCACGCAAAACGCAGTTCGAGAGGGTGCCGGATACGACGAGGTGGCGGCGACGCTCGCGGCGAAGATTGCACAGCGCGGCCGTCCCGAGCTGTTCGGGGAACTCGAGCGCGATGTCGTGTTCGGCGGTCGACCCGGCATCGCGTACAGCGAGTTTCCCGACGAGAGCTCCGTGGTGCGTTGGCACGTACTCGTCGAGCGTGATCTCCAGGTGAGCGTCGGCTGTCAGTTCCTGGCGGAGGAATGGGAGTCGATCGAGAGCGTGTGCGAAGGAGTCGTGCGGTCGCTGGTGATCGTTCGGTGACCCCGTTCTCGCCGCCGGAAAATCTTCCACCGTGGTGGAACCGATTGGGCGGTTGATACGTCCAATCTTGTGTAGGGGTGAATTCGGGCAGTCCAGAGGGGGCCGCCGCACCGAGAACAGAAGGAGTCACAATGGCGGGAGTTGTTACCGATGTCGGCCAGATGGAGGTCGCGGCCAATCATGTGCAGACGGTGAACAGCCAGCTGCAGGGCACGATCAACAGTCTGAAGGGCCGTTGCGAGGAATCTTCTTCGGCCTGGCAGGGTGGAGCTCAGACGGCGTTCATGGAGCTGATGGCTCGGTACGGAGATGCTGCGCGCCGAATGCAGGACTCGCTGGACGAGATTGCGGTGAAGATCCGCGAGAACGGCAAGGGATACGACGCCGCCGAGCAGGCCAACCAGGACGCGATCCATGCGGCCGGAGCTTCGGGATCGCTCGATATCTAACGCCGGCGCCGAGAACAATTACGAAGCTCGAGGGGAGCACCGAATGTCTTCATTGAAGTACGGATTTGCCGAGTTGCAGGCGCTGGCGAGCGACATCAAGTCGAACGAAGCGAAGCTGCGCGAGACGCACGACGAGCTCCGGGGTTACGTCAACGGGCTCGTGGCGCAGTGGGAGAGCGGTGCGCGGGAGAACTACCAAGCTGTGCAGGCGAAGTGGGACAGCTCTCACGAGGATCTGCTCCAGGTTCTGCAGACGATCTCGAAGGTCGTCCAGGACGGCGCCGTCGACATGCAGACTGCGGAAGACCGGAACGCCACGGCGTGGCTCTGATCTTCGCGTGACACGTCGAGTGCCCCAGCAGTCCACGGTTGCTGGGGCACTGTGGTCTCCGACAGTGGATCGAGTGGATCAGTCTGCGGGCGGTATGAGCCGGCTGAGGACGACACTGCTCTTGGTCTGAAGTACGGCCGGCTCCGACCGCAGGTTCTCCAGTGTGCGTTCGAGGTGTGCGGTGTCGGTGGTGCGGACGCGGAGGAGGGCGTTGGCATCGCCGGTGACGGTGTACGCCTCCTGCACCTCGGTGTGACGGGACACGATCCGAGCGATCTCGACGGCCGAGGTGCGGCCACTGCAATACAACTCGACGAAGACCTCGACCCCGTGGCCGAGAGCACGCGGATCGAGTGCCGCATGAAATCCGGTGATCACTCCGGACTCGACCAGTCGATCGACCCGACGCTTCACGGCGGGTGCGGACAGCCCGACCTCGGCGCCGATAGTGGCGAAGCTGGACCGGGCGTTGCGCTCCAGCCGCGCAACGATCCGCCGATCGAGCCCGTCCAGACGCAACGAATCATCCATGTGATGGAACGCTAGCGCATTGATCAGGACTTTTGGTGGGTGGATACTGATTTCACCGACACCGATCGAGGGGGAGTGGAGATGGCGCCCACTGCTGGTATCGAGTCCGAGAACCCGTACGAGGAGACAGTGGAGGTGCGGGGCGACGCCGCCCGCATGGTCCGGCGGGCCTATCCGCGCAGTTATCTGATGTGCCCGCCCACGTATTTCGACGTCGTCTATGCCATCAACGACTGGATGCGTCCCGAGGAGCCCGTGGACCGGGATCGTGCGATGTCGCAGTGGTCCGCGCTTGCGGACACCTACCGGCGACTCGGACACGAGGTCCTCACGATCGACCCTGTCGAGGGGCTCCCGGACATGGTGTTCGTCACCGACAGCGGGCTCGTCGTCGACGGTGTCGCGCTCGGTGCCCGTTACCGGTCCGCCGAGCGGCGGGCCGAGGCCGAACACGTGTTCCGGTGGTTCCGGGACAAGGGATTGATCAGGCCCACCCTGCCGCGGTACGTGAACGAGGGGGAGGGCGACTTCCTCGTCGTCGGCGACGTGATCCTCGCTGGAACCGGGTTCCGGTCCGACCCGCGATCGCACGCCGAGGCGTCGGCGCACCTCGGCCGTCCGGTGATCACGTTGAACCTGGTGAATCCCCGCTACTACCACCTCAACACCGCGCTGGGAGTGCTCGACGACTCGACAATCGCCTACCTGCCCGCGGCGTTCTCGCCGGACAGTCGCGCTCTGCTCGCGCAGATGTATCCCGACGCGGTGATCGCGGCCGAGACGGACACCGACTGGCTCGGACTGAACCTGGTCAGCGACGGCGCCAATGTGGTGCTACCCGTCCAGGCTTCGCACCTTGCCGACCAGTTGTCCGCCCGCGGGTACGAGCCGGTGCCGGTCGACTATTCGGAGTTCCTCAAATCCGGTGGTGGAATCAAGTGCAGCACTTTGGAGCTCCGCGGTTTCCGCGGGCTCCGGGTCGCGGAAGATCAGGGGTGACCAGCAATGTCGGACGGTGTCGTTTCCGTGTCGGATGCCACACGTGAGCAGCTGAGCAGGGCCGACGAGCACAGCGCACACAACTACTCGCCGCTGCCGGTCGTGATCGAGTCGGGCGCGGGCTCGTGGGTGAAGGGAATCGACGGCGTCGACTACCTGGACGTACTCGCCGGATACTCGGCGCTCAACTTCGGCCACGCGCACCCCACCCTGGTCCGGGTGGCGCGTGAACAGCTCGGCCGGCTCACTCTGACCAGCCGCGCCTTCCAGCACGATCGGTTCGCGTCCTTCTGCGAGGACCTGAGCCGGCTGTGCCGGAAGGAAGCCGTGCTGCCGATGAACACGGGCGCCGAAGCCGTGGAGACCGCGCTGAAACTGGCCCGCAAATGGGGTTACGACGTCAAGGGAGTGGCACCGGGGCGTGCCGAGGTGATCACGTGCGCCGGGAACTTCCACGGTCGCACCATCTCGATCGTCGGGTTCTCGTCCGATCCGGACGCGTACACCGGATTCGGTCCGTTCCCGGCGGGCTTCGCGTCGGTCGAATACGGGAATGCGGACGCCCTCGAGGCGGCGGTCACCGAGAACACCGTGGCGGTGCTCCTCGAACCGATCCAGGGGGAGGCCGGAGTCCTGGTGCCACCGCCCGGGTACCTCGCGGCGGTCCGGGACATCTGCACCCGTCGGGGGATCCTGATGGTCGCCGACGAGATCCAGAGCGGGCTCGGGCGGACCGGCGACACGTTCGCATGCGACCACGAGAACGTGATCCCCGACGTGTATGTCTTGGGCAAGGCGCTCGGGGGTGGTCTGATGCCGGTCTCCGCCGTCGTCGCGGACTGGCCGGTGATGGCGGTGATCGGCCCCGGACAACACGGGAGCACGTTCGGGGGCAACCCCCTCGCCTGCGCGGTCGGGAGCGCGGTCGTCGACCTGCTCGAGACCGGTGAATATCAACAGCGAAGCCGTGATCTGGGTGCCTACCTGCACAGCATGCTGTCGCAACTGCCGCCCGACCACGTGTCGGAGGTGCGTGGGCGCGGACTGTGGGCCGGTGTGCAGCTGGCCGACGGTATGCCGTCCGCCCGAACGATCTGTGAGCGACTCCTCGCTCGCAGGGTCCTCGCGAAGGATGCGCACGAAGGAACGATCCGTATCGCCCCGCCGCTGGTGGTCGAGCGGGACGAGCTGACGTGGGCGGTCGAACAGCTCGCCGATGCGCTTGCCGAGTGAGTTTTGACCCTGGGCCTCACCGACCGGTATTGTTCTCCGTTGGCGTGCCGTGCGCCGCTGTGTCCTCGTGTCGCAGTGGCTGGCGGTTCTCGGGTCTCAACTGGCCGCCGGGAATCGCTCGACGATACGCAATGGCCAGCAGCGGATTGAACAAGACGAGGAAGTTCTGTGTCTACGTACACCCCGAAGGCCGGAGATGTGACCCGCACGTGGCACGTCATCGACGCCACTGACGTGGTGCTCGGCCGCCTTGCCGTCCAGGCAGCCAACTTGCTGCGCGGCAAGCACAAGCCCACCTTTGCACCGCACGTTGACGGCGGCGACTTCGTCGTCATCATCAACGCCGAGAAGGTTGCCATCAGCGGCAACAAGCGTGAGGGCAAGTTCCTCTACCACCACTCCGGACACCCCGGTGGTCTGAAGTCCCGCTCCGTCGGTGAGGTTCTCGACAAGAACCCCGACCGCCTCGTGGAGAAGGCCATCGTCGGCATGCTCCCCAAGAACAAGCTGGGTCGCGCCATCAGCAGCAAGCTGAAGGTCTACGCGGGCCCGAACCACCCCCACGCCGCGCAGCAGCCGGTGCCATTCGAGATCAAGCAGGTGGCCCAGTGACGGCGCCGGAGGAGCAGAACGTGTCCAACCCCGAAGAGATCACCGAGGCTGTCGAGGTCGCGGCGGACGAGTACGTGTCCGTCGAGGAGCCCGAGGTCGCCGAGGACATCGAGGCCGCTGCTGCGCCGCAGGCCCCGATCGTGATCGATCGCCCCATCCAGACCGTCGGTCGTCGTAAGGAAGCGGTTGTCCGCGTCCGTCTGACCCCCGGTTCGGGCGACTTCAAGCTCAACGGCCGCACCATCGAGGACTACTTCCCGAACAAGGTGCACCAGCAGCTGATCAAGGCTCCGCTGGTCACGGTCGAGCGTGCCGAGTCCTTCGACATCGTGGCGCTGCTGCACGGTGGCGGACCGTCCGGACAGGCCGGCGCACTGCGTCTCGCCATCGCCCGCGCGCTCATCGAGGTCACCCCCGAGGACCGTCCCGCTCTCAAGAGCGCCGGCTTCCTCACCCGTGACGCCCGCGCTGTCGAGCGCAAGAAGTACGGCCTGAAGAAGGCCCGCAAGGCATCTCAGTACTCGAAGCGCTGATGTGTCGCCGAAGCCGCCCTCCGGGGTCGGCTTCGGCACCTGTTCTTCCCGAGAGCAGGCGTCCATCGTTACCGGACGCCTGCTCTCGTGCTTTATCCGAGATGTAGTGGGTTTCCTAGGTGCGAGGGGTCTGGTCTGTGGGTCGATTGTTCGGGACGGATGGGGTTCGTGGTCTCGCGAATACCGAGCTGACCGCCGAGTTGGCGTTGCAGGTGGCCTCCGCCGCCGCGACGGTGCTGGCGTCGCCGGGTTCGGGGGGACGTAAGACGGCTGTGGTCGGCCGTGACCCGAGAGCCAGCGGTGAAATGCTCGAGGCGGCGGTCGTCGCGGGCCTGACGTCTGCCGGCGTCGACGTTCTGAACGTCGGGGTGCTGCCCACACCCGCGGTGGCCTACCTGACCGCGGAGCTGGACGCAGCTCTCGGTGTCATGATCTCCGCCTCGCACAATCCCATGCCCGACAACGGCATCAAGATCTTCGCGGCCGGCGGGCACAAACTCGACGACGAGGTGGAAGACCGGATCGAGGCCGTCGCTGCCGGAACCACGACACGGCGGGCGCCGACCGGCGCGGGGATCGGACGTGTCCGCACGGTGCCGGACGCCGCGGAACGGTATCTGCAGCACCTGGCCACCGCCCTCCCCAACAGCCTCGACGGGCTGACCGTCGTGGTGGACTGTGCGCACGGCGCGGCATCGGGGGTCGCTCCCGCCGCCTACCGGGCCGCCGGCGCCACCGTCGTCGCGATCAACGCCGAACCCGACGGACTCAACATCAACGAGAACTGCGGGTCGACGCACCTCGAGAGCCTGCAGAAGGCGGTCGTCGAGCACAGCGCCGACCTGGGGCTCGCGCACGACGGGGATGCGGATCGATGCCTCGCCGTCGATGCTGCCGGTTCCCTTATCGACGGCGACGCCATCATGACCGTCCTCGCCCTCGGTATGCGCGACGCAGGCGAACTGGTGGACAACACCCTCGTCGCGACGGTCATGAGCAATCTCGGTTTGCACATCGCGATGCGCGAGGCCGGGATCTCGCTGGTCACCACGGCCGTCGGTGACCGCTACGTCCTCGAAGGGCTCCGGTCCGGCGGCTTCAGCCTGGGCGGCGAACAGTCCGGTCACGTCGTGTTCCCCGCCTTCGGCACCACCGGCGACGGAGTGCTGACGGGACTGCGGCTGATGGGCCGGATGGCGGAGACCGGACAGCCGATCGCGGATCTGGCGGCGGCGATGACGACGCTCCCGCAGGTTCTGGTCAACGTGAAGGTCGCCGACAAGCGCGCCGTCGCCGCGTCCCCGGTCGTGCTGGACGCGGTCGTGGCCGCCGAGCGCAGCCTGGGCGACAACGGCCGGGTACTGCTGCGGCCGTCGGGCACCGAACAACTCGTACGCGTGATGGTCGAAGCTTCGGACATCGACGTGGCTCGGAAGCTCGCCGACGAACTGGCGGGCACGGTCGCCTCCGTGTGAGCGGACACAGCGCACCGATCGGCCGGGGAACCGATCGGTGCGCTGTCGCGTCTAATGCAGTAGGTCGCGAAGAGAGGGTGGGGCAATGAGCGATGGGCTCGAGGTGGACGTCGCGGTGGTGACGGACGCGGGCGCGAGGCTGCTGAGGTCGGCTGAGATCCTGCGACAGCAGGCCGCCGAGACCGCCCGGCTGGAATTCGGCGGGGCGCACGCGGGCCGCGACTACACCGCGGAGGGTGACGCGGTGCGTGACGCCCTCGGCGTCATCGGGATCGCGCTCGGGCAGTGGGCCACGGACGCGGAATCGTTCGGGCACGCGTTCCGGGCCGCCGCGGCGCGCTACTCGGGAACGGACGCAAACGTCACCGCCGACGTGAACGGGGTGCGGTGGTGACCACGGATCCGAGATCGCTGATCGCCGACCCGACCCTGAGCCGCGAATACAAAGAGCAACTCCTCCAGGCCTGGGCCGCCTCCCGCGAGGAAGACGAGGCTTCATGGCAGCCGTACTTCGACGAGTACGGGCTCGACAAGCGTGACCGGACTCCGTACGCCGACCAGCGGTACGCCGCACTGTTGGAGCACGGCAGCGACGCCCAGACCGCGAACACATCCCGGACCGCGCTGGGGGAGCACCTGCGCCCGAATGCCCTCAATGTTCCCGACGACATGCTCGATCTCGGCGCGCGGGGCCTCGAATTCTTCGAGTTGTTCCTCCCCGCTGCGAGAAAACTGGGATACGAGTCTCGCGAACTCACCGACTACTACGCGAGGTTCGACGCCGAGCGGGGGATGCGCCTGCACACGCTCGCCCGCGACGTCGACACCCTCGGACGCAGCCTCGACGCGGCCCGCACCGAACTCGACGAGAACGAGAGATGCATCGCCGCAGTGCGAACCGGGTGGAGCGGAGTCGCCGCCACGGCAGCGATCGACGCCGCCGACCGACAGAACGTCCAGGCGGACGCCACCATCGGTCGGCTCCACGGACTCGCCGAGGTGCTGTTCGAGGCGAACCTCACGCTGAGCGCCGCGGTGACGAACAAGGCGTACAAAGTGGTGTCGCTGCACCAGCCGACGGTCGGGGGGTACAGCGCGGCCCAGATCGACGTTCTCGCGCAGATCTACGCCGACGGCAAGGACGGCGACAACTCCGTCGCGAAGGACGGCATGGAAGACGCGTCCTACTGGTTCCCCGAACTCGCCGACGACGACTACCGGCACGTCAACGGCCTGTACAAGGACGGGGGCGCCGGCGCGCTCCGGCGGCTCGACCGCGACGACGTGGTGCGGCGGGCCGCCGGAATTACCAAGGACTGGCTCGACGCGAACTTCCGACACGTGTACGAGGAGAAGCGGCAGGAGTTCACCGCTGCGTGTGCGGACTGCACCGAAGCGGTGCACGCCGCCTACGACGCCATCGTCGCCGAGGCGCGGTCGATCGAGGTGCAGCCCGGCTTTCGTCCCGAGGACACTCCCGATCCGGCACCCGCGCCGATGGCGCCCGAGGTGCGAAACGCCGGCACCGTCCCCGCCGCTGCGCCGGCGCCTGCTCTCGCACCTGCCGCGCCGACGGCGCCCGCCGCGGCACCGGAGACGGACGTCCCGGCGTGCGTCCCGCCTCGAGCCGGTGATGGGGACGCTGCGGCCACCAGTCCGATGAGCGCCGCGCCTCCGATGTCCGCTGCACCACCGGCAACCGCACCTCCGACGTCCGCTGCGCCTCCGATTGCCCCTGCCCCTGCGCCTGCGCCTCCGATGGTCACCGTGCCTCCGATGGTCACCGTGCCTCCGATGGTCACCGTGCCTCCGATGACGACTGCCCCGGGCCTCGGGAGCATTCCCGGTCCGGGTGATCTGGCGCGTCAGAGTCTCGTGGGAGGTCTGGCGGATCTCGGTTCGATTCTTCGCCCGTTGATCGAGGACACCGTCTCGGCCCTCACCGGCAGGGACGACGAGGAACGGAACACCGAGGACCTCGGCGAAGAACTCGGTGATCCGCGGGAGGACGACGGCGAGTCGGTGGGCGGCACGTCACACGACAAGAGCCTCGAACTGAACCTCGACGGAAAGTCGTGGACGCTCGCCGTCGATGCCGACGGTCAGGGGATTCATCTCGAGATGAGCGACGGACAGGGCGGGACGGCCCGCTTCGGCGTCGTGATCGGCCCGGACGGTCTGCCGCAGATCACGGCGGAAACCGCTGCGGGCGAAGGAGTCTCCGGCGATGCCGACTGCGCACCCGCCTCGCCGACCCCGGAATCGCCGGTCAGCGGTGGTGCCGAAGACGTTCCGGACGCACCACCGGAAGAAGCAGCGACGCCCGGCCGACCTGCCGCGGGCGCCGTGCCGGACCGAGAAAACACACCGGCCCTTGCGCCCGGAGAAGCCGCAGCCGTCCCGCAACCACAGGTGGTGGCAGTTCAGCAGGAGCCGGTTCCCGAGCCCCCGCCGCTGGGCGAACCGCGGTCCGCACCCGAACTGGCGACAGGTCCCGTTGCCGGATTCGACAGCGGTGCCGAGTTGGCCGAGGCCGGGCCGCTGTGAGCCACCGAGCCGCGCAGTTGCGTGCACAACGGGCGCAGATGCGAGCCGACCTCGAAATGTTCCGGGAGCGGATCGACGAGCGCAGAGCCAGAGACGAGGACGCCGCGGGAAGCCGGGCCGGCCGCGGCCGGCCCGAGGCTGCAGCGGCACCGCCCGCGGCTCCGCGACCGACAACAGTCGACGACGACGAGTTCTATCGTCCCCGCAGCTGGCTGGTGTGACCGGCGACCTCAGATGTGCGGGAGCACACCCTCGAAGCCGGCGTCGGTGTGCTCCTCGTGTGGATCGACGAGCGTGGTGTGGGGAAGTTCGGCATCCGCCTTCGCGAACACCTCATATTTCTTGTCCTCGGTGAGGTGATAGAGGAGGAAGCCGGTGAGCAGCGCGCGCGTGATCTGCTGGGTCTTCCGCTCGGAACCGCCGATGCCGAGTGCACCGAGGAGGCGGCGTCCTTCGGTGAGCCCGGACTCCTTGGCGCCGTTGACGGCGCGCAGGACGTGTTCCCCGCCCCATGCCTCGGCCAGCGCCTTGGCGTTGCTGTTCATGGTGTCGATGTCGGCACCGGCGACGACGAGACCCGGCGCTGTGATCTTGGACGCATACTTCTCGGCCTTCGGCGCGGTCGGCGCCGGGAACAGGGCGGCGACCGCCGACACGTCCCGTTGCGCGGCGGCGAGCACTGCCACACCCGCACCCATCCCGTGTCCTGCGAACGCGACGCGGTCGGGCTGCACGCTGATCTGGCCGGGACCGAGGCGGACACCCACACAGATATCGAGGGTGGCCCGCAGGTCGGTGGCGAGGCCCAGGTGGGAGGGCACGGGACCGCGTTCACTGTTGGGGGCGGCCACGACGATTCCCCACGAAGCCAGATGCTCGAGCGTCTTCCGGTAGTGGTCGGCACCTGCCATCCAGCTGTGCGCGAACGCGACGGCGGGCAGGTTGAAGCCTGATTCGGGCGTGTATACGACGCCCGGCTGTCCGGCGAGTGCGAGGTCACCCCGCAGCACGCGGTGCGGTCCTCGCTTGGACAGTTCACGGGCCAGGGTCTTCGGTTTCGGCGCCACGGGGAGAACGTTATCCGATTCGCGGTCCGGCGAGAGAGCCGATGCGGCCCACACTCCGACTTCGCCGCGTCGCCAGGTCCAAGTACCCTGATTAACCATGTGCGGAATCGTGGGATACGTCGGCCACCGGCAGGCTCTGACTGTTGTGGTGGAGGCCTTGCGGCGAATGGAGTACCGCGGATACGACTCTGCCGGTATCGCCGTGCTCGACGGACGCGGCGGCATGGCGGTCGAGCGGAAGGCGGGTCGTCTCGCGAATCTCGAGGCCGAACTCGACGAGGTCGGGGCCGAGCACTTCACCGGGAACACCGGGATCGGTCACACGCGGTGGGCCACGCACGGCAGGCCGACCGACCGTAATGCGCACCCGCACCGTGATGCGGGCAACACGGTTGCGGTCGTGCACAACGGCATCATCGAGAACTTCGCCCCGCTGCGGGCCGAACTCGAGCACGATGGAATCGACTTCGCCAGCGACACCGACACCGAGGTCGCGGTGCACCTCGTCGCGCGGGCGTACGCCTCGGGCGAGACGGCCGGTGACTTCGTCGCGAGCGCGCTGAGTGTGCTGCGCAGGCTCGAGGGCGCGTTCACGCTCGTCTTCACGCACTCGGATCACCCCGACACCATCGTCGCGGCGCGTCGCTCGACGCCCCTCGTCATCGGTGTCGGCGAGGGAGAGACGTTCCTCGGGTCCGATGTCGCGGCGTTCATCGAGCACACCCGTGACGCGGTGGAGCTGGGGCAGGACCAGGTCGTGGTGATCACGGCGGACGGGTACTCGATTCTGAACTTCGACGGATCCGAGGCGCAGGGCCGCCCGTTCCGCATCGACTGGGATCTCGCTGCCGCCGAGAAGGGCGGCCACGACTACTTCATGCTCAAGGAGATCGAAGAGCAGCCGGCCGCGGTCGCGGACACCCTCCTGGGGCATTTCGCGGACGGGAAGATCGTTCTCGACGAGCAGCGACTGTCGGATCAGGAGCTGCGCGACGTCGACAAGGTGTTCGTCGTCGCCTGCGGCAGCGCCTACCACTCGGGGCTGCTCGCGAAGTACGCCATCGAGCACTGGACCCGGCTGCCCGTCGAGGTCGAGCTCGCCAGCGAGTTCCGCTACCGCGACCCGGTCCTGGACCGGTCGACGCTGGTCGTGGCCATTTCGCAGTCCGGTGAGACGGCAGACACCCTCGAGGCCGTGCGCCACGCCAAGGACCAGAAGGCGCGGGTGCTGGCGGTGTGCAACACGAACGGCGCCCAGATTCCGCGCGAGGCCGACGCCGTCCTCTACACCCGGGCAGGTCCGGAGATCGGTGTCGCGTCGACCAAGGCGTTCCTCGCGCAGGTCACGGCGAACTACCTGGTCGGCCTGGCCCTCGCCCAGGCCCGCGGCACCAAGTACCCGGACGAGGTCGCACGCGAGTACGCCGATCTCGAGGCCATGCCCGATCTGGTGAGCCGGGTCCTCGAGACGGTCGAGCCGGTGCGGGCACTGGCGCGGGAGCTGGCGTCGTCGTCGACGGTGCTGTTCCTGGGCCGCCACGTGGGCTACCCGGTGGCGCTCGAGGGTGCGCTCAAGCTCAAGGAGCTGGCGTACATGCACGCCGAGGGCTTCGCGGCCGGCGAGCTCAAGCACGGGCCGATCGCGTTGATCGAGGACGGGCTGCCGGTGATCATCGTGATGCCGTCGCCGAAGGGGCGCGCGGTGCTGCACTCGAAGCTGCTGAGCAACATCCGGGAGATCCAGGCCCGCGGTGCGCGGACCGTCGTGATCGCGGAGGAGGGCGACGAGGCCGTGCGTCCGTTCGCCGACCACCTGATCGAGATCCCGGCGGCGCCGACGCTGCTGCAGCCGCTGCTGTCGACGGTGCCGTTGCAGGTGTTCGCTGCGGAGGTCGCGCAGACCCGGGGCTACGACGTCGACAAGCCGCGGAACCTCGCCAAGTCCGTCACCGTCGAATAGCAGCGACCGTAGGGGGGTGGAAGGGCCGCGCCCCTACGGCGTGACGACGACGGTGCCCGTCATCTCGGGGTGCAGCGAACACGTGTATTCGTAGGTCCCCGGTTCGGTGAACGTGTGCGTGAACGTGCCGGTCTGCATCAACCGGCTCCGCAGCACACTCTTCGCGGTGCCGACGCCCACTACGTCGTGGGTGACACCCCGGTCGTCGAAATTCCAGGTGACGGTGTCTCCGGCCTTGACGGTGAGCGTCGCGGGCGCGTACGCCATGTTCGCGACCTGCACGACGGGTCCGGTCGGGGCCTCGGGTGCCGCGGTGTCCGGCGAACTGCACCCGGACACGACGCCCGCCATCGAAATGCTTGCGGCGAGAGCCACTCCGGCGATCCACGAGCTTCCACGTCCACGCATGACGTCGAGCGTAGTCTGGCCCGGTACCGACCCTTCTCGACGAGGAGTTCCCATGCGGGGCTACTACACCGCTGACGAGGTTCGAGCCGCAGAGGCGCCGTTGCTGGCGTCTCTTCCCGACGGCGCACTGATGCGACGCGCAGCGCACGGACTCGCCGCGGTGGTGGCGGCGGAGCTGCGAGCGCGGACCGGGGGCGTCGCCGGTCGCACGATCACGGTGCTGGTGGGGTCGGGGGACAACGGCGGGGACGCGCTGTGGGCGGCGTCGATGCTACGCAAGCGCGGTGTCGCGGCCACCGCGGTCCTGCTGAAACCGGAGAAGGCGCACGAGGCCGGGCTGGCGGCGTTCACCGAGGCCGGTGGCCGGGTGGCCGCGCCTTCCGACGAGCTGGGCCTGCCCGATCTGGCGATCGACGGGATCGTAGGGATCTCCGGCAGGGGACCACTGCGACCCGATGCTGCGGCGCTGGTCGACCGGATCGAGGCGCCGATCGTGTCGGCGGACCTGCCGAGCGGTGTGGACCCGGACACGGGGGCTGTCGACGGGCCCGCCGTGCGCGCCGCCGTCACCGTGGCATTCGGTGCCCTCAAACCGGTCCACGCGCTCGGCGCGGCGCACTGCGGCCGAGTCGAGCTCGTGGACATCGGACTGTCGCTCGGGGATGCCGGGATCGCCGCCCTCGACGCCGCTGACGTGGGTGCCGCGTGGCCGGTGCCGGGAGCGGACGACGACAAGTACTCGCAGGGCGTGGTGGGGGTGGTCGCAGGCAGTGACGGCTACCCGGGCGCCGGTGTGCTGTGCACGGGCGCCGCGGTCACGGCCACGTCGGGGCTGGTGCGCTACGCCGGGCCGTGCACGAAGGAGGTGCTCGCGCACTCGCCGGAGGTGATCGCGACCGCCGATCTCGCGAAGGCGGGACGCGTCCAGTCGTGGGTGGTCGGGCCGGGTATGGGAACCGACGACGCCGCCCGTCGCACACTGCGGACGGTGCTCGACTCCGACGTGCCCGTGCTGGTCGACGCGGATGGTCTGACCCTGCTCGCCGAGGGCCCGGACCTGGTGCGTTCGCGGACCGCAGCGACACTGCTGACCCCGCACGCCGGGGAGTTCGCCCGGCTGACGGGGAAGGATCCGGGTCCGGACCGGGTGGCGTCGGCACGCGCTCTCGCTGCGGACTGGAATATTCACCTGTTGCTCAAGGGGCGGGCCACGGTGATCGCGGAACCCGGGGGCCGGGTCTTCGTCAACGAGGCGGGCGGGTCGTGGTCCGCCACCGCGGGGGCCGGCGACGTGCTCGCCGGGATCATCGGCTCACTCATGGCCGCGGGCATCGCCCCGGCCCGGGCCGCCGCGGTGGGTGCGCGAGCACACTCGCTGGCCGCGAACTTGGCGGCCCGAGGCGGTGGCGCGGACCTCTCCGCAGGGCGCGGAACAGCACCGATCTCCGCCGGGACGCTGCTCGCACACCTCAGGGAGTCGATCAGAGTCCTCCGTGCGGGGGTGTCACCCGAGGAAATGCCGGCCTCATAGTGAATGGCAGGATCGAACATATGACGCTTGCTGAAGCAGTACCGGCCGACGACCACGGACACAGCGAACCCGCAGCGCCCGCACAGGCGGCGCCGGCACCGCAGGCCGAAGCCGTGGTCGATCTGGACGCGATTGCGCACAACGTCCGCATCCTGCGCGACAGCGCCCGGGACGCGGCGATGATGGCCGTCGTGAAGGCGGACGGCTACAACCACGGCGCGGTTCCCGTGGCACGCGCGGCGCTGGCCGCCGGAGCGTCGGAACTGGGCGTGACGACGGTGTCGGAGGCGCTGACTCTGCGCCGCGCGGGCATCGACGCACCCGTCCTCGCCTGGCTGCACACCGTCGACGCCGATTTCGCCCCCGCGATCGCGGCCGGTGTCGAACTCGGCGTCTCCTCGCCCCGCCACCTCGCCGCGGTGGTCGCTGCCGCCCGGAGCGTCGGCACCACGGCGATCGTCACGATCAAGGTCGACACCGGACTGAACCGCAACGGGGTGGCACCCGACGAGCTGGCGCAGGTCCTCGTCGATCTGGCGCGCGCGCAGGTCGAGGGCTCGGTGCGGCTGCGCGGGATCTTCTCGCATCTGGCCCACGCCGACGAGCCGCACCACGCCTGGATCGATTCCCAGCGCGATCGACTGGTCAGCGCGATCGCAGATGCCAAGCGTCAGGGACTGGTCCCCGAAGTGGTGCACCTGTCCAATTCGGCGGCCACCCTGACCCGTCCCGACCTGCGGTTTGACATGGTTCGCCCGGGAATCGCGATATATGGGTTGTCGCCCGTTCCCGAACTCGGTCAGTTCGGGTTGCGCCCGGCGATGACACTGCGATCGAGGGTGGCTCTGGTGAAGAACGTGGCGGCAGGTGAGGGCGTGTCCTACGGGCACCAGTGGGTGGCCCCACGGGATACGACGGTGGCGCTGCTGCCGTTCGGGTACGCCGACGGGCTCCCACGTTCGCTCAGCGGCCGATTCGAGGTCCAGCTGGGTTCGGAGCGACGGCCGGGGATCGGGCGTGTGTGCATGGACCAGGTGGTCGTGGATCTCGGACCGGACGGCGGCGGAGTCCGGGAGGGGGACACCGCGGTGTTCTTCGGCAACGGAGATCTCGGCGAGCCCAACGCGCAGGCGTGGGCCGACGAGCTGGACACCATTCACTACGAGGTGGTGACGGGGGTCCGCGGACGCACGGTCCGCAGTTACGTCGGCGGAACGGGCACCTAGATCATGGGGTTGTCGAAGCGGTTGGGGCTCGTCGGCGGCGTGCTGAGCGCGCTGGCGCTCGGTTCGGTTGCCGGTGTCAACGCGCTGCGCAGCGCGACCCGGCCCGGCCGCGAGATCTACGGCGACGAGGACTTCACCCTGATGTCGCAGGACCGGCGCAGCGTCGTGGTCACCGAGGACGGCGTCGCGCTCACGGTCCGCGAGGTCGGCCCGGAGGACGCGCCGGTGACGGCGGTGTTCGTGCACGGCTACTGCCTGGACATGACGTCGTGGCATTTCCAGCGCCGCCAGCTCGCCGAGCGGTGGGGCGACGACGTGCGGATGGTGTTCTACGACCAACGCGGGCACGGCGATTCGGGTGTGCCGTCCACGGCGAGCTGCACCATCGCTCAGCTGGGCGCCGATCTCGCGACCGTGATCGAGGCGAAGGCTCCCACCGGACCGGTTGTGCTCGTGGGGCATTCGATGGGCGGGATGACGGTGCTGGCCTTCGCCGGGCAGCGGCCCGAACTGGTGGCGTCACGGGTGGTCGCCGTGTGCCTGGTGGCCACGGCCGCTGCGGGTCTCAGCGAGACCGGATTGACGCGGAACCTGCAGAACCCGGTCATCGACGGCTTCCGGCTTGCCGTCCGGACCTCGCCCGAACTGGTCCAGCACGCGCGCGGCGCGGCCCGCGTCCTGATCACCCCGATTCTGCGGGCGGCGTCGTACGGCACGGACGTGAGTCCGCGGCTGCACCAGTTCTCCGACTCCATGCTGGACCGGACGTCGGTGGTGACCATCGTCAACTTTCTGCGCACACTCGAATTGCACGACGAGTCCGCGTCACTCGAGGCGATCGCGCACACCCCGTCCGTCGTGGTGTGCGGGGACAGCGACATGATCATCCCGTTCGGCAGTTCCCGGAAACTGGCAGCGGACCTTCCGGAGTCCGAACTGGTGCGGGTGCGCGGGGCCGGCCATCTGGTGCAGCTCGAGTTCCCGTCCGTGGTGTCGGACGCCGTCGACCGGGTGCTGCATCGTGGCCTGGCGACGCACGAGTCGCGTGAGCAGTCCGATGTCGGCTGAAGAGGGAGTGTTGCCCGTGAGCGGGACCGTGGTGTTGCCGACGGCTCAGGACACCGAGCAGTTCGGCCGGGACCTCGCCCGGGGGCTCGTCGCCGGTGATCTCGTGGTCCTCGACGGACCCCTCGGTGCGGGGAAGACCGCACTGACGAAGGGAATCGGAGCCGGGCTCGGCGTGCAGGGGCGAGTGACTTCGCCCACATTCGTGATCGCGCGGGAGCACCGGGCAGGCACGCGACCCGACGGGGGCGCACCGGTCGGAATGGTGCACGTGGACGCGTACCGGCTGGGCGGAAGCGGCCCGCACGCGCTCGACGAGCTCGACGCGCTCGACCTCGACACCGACCTGGCTGCAGCGGTTGTCGTCGTCGAATGGGGCGAGGGCATCGCCGAGCAGCTGGCCGATCGTCACCTGCGGGTCCGCCTGCGCCGCGAACCGGAGACGGACGTCCGCACCGCCCACTGGGAGTGGATTTCCTGACGGGGTCGGGTGTCGGGAGCGGTTCTGACGTGCGAGTACCCTCAGTTACCGTGCTTGTTCTCGCCATCGACACGTCCACGCCTGCCGTGACCGCCGGAGTCGTCCGGGTTTCGGCCGATTCCGCATCGGTGGAGGCGGTGGACACCCTCGCGGTGCGCGTGACGGTCAACCCGCGCGCCCACGCGGAAGTGCTCACCCCGCACATCCTCGAGTGCCTCACCGAGTCGGGTCACGTCGCCGCGGACCTCGACGCGGTGGTGGTCGGCGCCGGACCCGGGCCGTTCACCGGACTGCGCGTGGGGATGGCCACCGCCGCCGCGTTCGCCGACGCCCTCGGTATTCCGGCCCACGGCGTGTGCAGCCTCGACGCCATCGCCGCACAGGTGGACGGTGACCGGAATCTGCTCGTCGTCACGGATGCGCGCCGGCGTGAGGTGTACTGGGCGCGATACTCGGCAGGGGTGCGGGTGGAAGGTCCCGCGGTGGTGAAGCCGCGCGAGCTCGAGCCGATGCCGTCCGAGGTGGTGGCGGGGTCGCCGTCACACGTCGACTTCTTCGATCTGCCGGTCGAGCCCGTGGAAACACCGTCGCCCGCAGGGTTGGTCGCGGTGGCCGCGGAGGCCTTGTTCAGTGATACCGCCCCGGCGGCGCTCGTACCGCTCTACCTGCGGCGTCCGGACGCGGTCGAACTGGCGGACCGGAAGAAATGACCTTCCGCATCGAACCGATGGCGGTCGCCGACGCCGAACGGTGCGCGGAGCTCGAGACACTCCTCTTCGCCGGTGACGGACCCTGGAGCGCAGGCGCATTCAGGGCGGAACTCGCCGCCCCGCACGTGCACTACACCGTGGCGCGGGACGAGACCGGTCACGTCGTCGGGTACGCCGGAATCGCCCTGCTGGGCAACGGTTCACATCCCGAATCCGAGATACACACGATCGGAACGGATCCGGAGTGTCAGCGCCGGGGGATCGGCGGGGCCCTCCTCGACGAGCTCCTCCGGGTGGCCGACACCCGGGGTGGCCCGGTGTTTCTCGAAGTGCGAACCGACAACGACGCGGCGATCGCCCTCTACCGACGTGAAGGATTCGAGATCGTGGGAACCCGTAAGAAGTACTACCAACCGAGCGGTGCGGACGCCTTCACGATGCGTCGCCCCGGATCGGGTGAGGAGCCGGTGCAATGATCGTCATGGGGATCGAAAGCTCTTGTGACGAGACCGGAGTCGGCATCGTCCGATGGACCGGTGACGGAACGTGCGAACTCCTCGCGGACGAGGTCGCATCCAGCGTCGAAGAGCACGCACGCTATGGCGGGGTGGTGCCGGAGGTCGCGTCCCGCGCGCACCTCGAGGCGATCGTCCCGACGATGCGGCGGGCCCTCGCCGTGGCCGGGATCGCCAAGCCGGACGCTCTCGCCGTCACCATCGGACCCGGTCTGGCCGGCGCCCTGCTCGTCGGTGTCGCGGCCGCGAAAGCCTATGCGGCGGCGTGGGACGTCCCGTTCTACGCGGTGAACCACCTCGGCGGTCACGTCTCGGTCGACACCCTCGAACACGGACCGATGCCGCCGTGCGTGGCGTTGCTCGTGTCCGGTGGGCACACCCACCTCCTGCACGTCGAGGACCTTGCGAAACCCATCGTCGAACTCGGCACCACCGTGGACGACGCGGCCGGCGAAGCCTTCGACAAGGTGGCCCGCCTCCTCGGCCTCGGATTCCCCGGCGGCCCCGCTCTCGACGCCGCGGCGCAGGA
Source organism: Rhodococcus sp. NPDC127593 (assembly GCF_042671975.1). Lineage (NCBI taxonomy): Bacteria > Bacillati > Actinomycetota > Actinomycetes > Mycobacteriales > Nocardiaceae > Rhodococcus > Rhodococcus sp. NPDC127593. The sequence continues at coordinate 115,852 of NZ_JBHXWI010000009.1, forward strand.
CGGCGACCGCAACGCCATTCCCTTCCCGCGCGGGATGACCGGGCCCCGCGACGCCCGGCACGACTTCTCGTTCTCCGGGCTGAAGACGGCTGTCGCACGGTACGTGGAGTCGAAGGAGCGGGCAGCGGAGGCGTGCTCGGTGCCGGATATCGCCGCGAGCTTCCAGGAGGCCGTGGCGGACGTGCTGACGATGAAAGCGGTCCGCGCAGCCCGCGACGTCGGCGTGGACACACTGGTTCTCGGTGGCGGTGCCACGGCCAACTCGCGCATCCGCGCACTCGCCGAGGAACGCTGCGTTGACGCCGGACTGACCCTGCGGGTTCCGAAACCGCGCTTGTGCACCGACAACGGAGTGATGATCGCCTCGCTCGGCGCGCATCTGATCGCCGGCGGCGCCGCGCCGTCCCTCCTGACCGTGGCCAGCGACCCCGGACTGTCGGTGGCGACCAGTCAGGTGTTCAGCTGACCGGAATCGTGACGGTCTGCGTGGCCGGGGGAGTGAGCGCCTCACCGGGCTGAGCACCACTCGGTTTCGCCGCATCGGGACTCGGAGCGACCGTGCCCGGCGCCGGGATCATCGGGAAGATCCCTTCGGGTGCCGCGGGTGCCGCGGGTGCCGCGGGTGCCGCGGGTGCAGTCGGTTCCGCGGGCGCGGCGGGCGTCTCCGTGGGCGGCGGCCCCACCTCGGGAACGTCGGGTGCGGGCGCACCGGGGCTCGGTTCGTTCGGCGTGGATTCTCCCGGAACCTGCGGCCACAGCGGCGGAATCGCGGGCCATTCGATGTGCGGCCACGAAGGCTGTGACGGGTTCGCTCCGGGCAGCGTCGGACGCGGGGGAGCCGTGGGTGTCGGCACCGGGGTGGTGGTGCGCGGCGTCGTGGTCTCGTTCGTCGACTTGGGCGCCTGCTCTGGGGTCCGGTTCGTCTGCGGTTCGGACGTGGGCGGGGCAACCTGATTCGGGTGGTACTCCGATGTCGGCGTCGGATCGTAGGACGGGATCCGCGTGGCGGGAGGTTCGTCCGTCGTCGTGGTCGTGACCTGCTCGGTGGTCTGGAACATGTCGGTCCCCGCGGGGGAGACGTTGGGATCGGGCGCGGGTGCGAGTTCCTTTACGCCGTAGCCGAGAACGAGCCCTCCGACAACGAGTGCGCCGACGAGTGCCCCCGACACCTTGGCGGCCGAACCGGGGCGGTTCGACTCGGTGGCCGGGTAGTCGCGGATGGCGGAGGAGACGGCGAGCAACGCCGCACCTTTCGCGGTCGCCGTGTCGGGTTCGGGCATCACGACGACCCGTGCGGTGAACGCGTCGGCGACGGCGGCGGTGATCGCGGGAATGTTCGCGCCACCACCGACGAGGGCCAGGGCGTCCGGTTGACGCGGCGAGTCGGCGACGGTGACACGGATGAACTCCACCGCGACCCGGACAGTCGGTGCGGCGATCTCGTCGAACCTGGTGCGGCTGATCTCGATCGGGTGGATGCCCTGCAGGTCGATGTCGACGTGCGCGTTCGGCTCCGAGGACAACTGCTCCTTGGCGACGCGGCACCGCGCCGAGAGCAGGTCGCGGTCCAGGTGCCGCAGGGGATGCGGGGTGGAGATGCTGCCGACGACGTGGTGGAAGACGAGATCGTCGATTCCGGTGCCGCTCACGTGGCTCGTGCGGTCGGCGTGCAGGACGGTGCCGTCCACCTGATCGACGACGGCGACGGACAGTCCGGACTCGCCGAAGTCGACGATCGCGACCGTGGCATGCTGGGCGACCTCGCCGGTGTGCCGCAGGTAGGTGAGGGTGGCGGCGGTCTCGGGCACGAGATGCACGCGGTGCCGCTGCCTGCTGACGGCGCTGCGGATCGAATGCGCCTGTTCCGCCGTGCGGTACGCGACGGCGAACGCGTCGGGAGTGGTGGGATCGGCAGGAACCTGAGTGGTCATCAGCGATATCGACGAGCGGACCAGGTCACCGAGGTCGGTGTGCGCCTGATCGGCCGACAGGTAACGGAACTCGACGTTCTGCGAACCGTTGGAGGCCGTCGTGACGAGGGCGGAACCCACACCGGACGCACCGGTGGACATCCCCAAGGACATACCCATCACACACCCCCTCACGTTTTCGACGCGTGACCTGCCATCTCTGTCGGAACGCCCTGTTCAGCGGGGAATCCCTGCCCGTTGAATCGGCGACTGTTATCTGAACGTTACAGAAAACAAACGGATTTCGCTCCCGACTTTCGGCTCTCGGAGACGAGGATGGCGCTCGATATCCGGTCTCACCTGCCCAGTTGTCCAAAGGAATCTCATGCGACGCGCCAGCGATTTCCGCAACCTCACGAGACGTGAGCGCCGACGGCTTCTGCTGCGTGCATTTCTGCGCCCGCTGATCACCGTCGTCCTGTCCGGAGTGGTCTACTTCGCCCTGCCGTGGACCTCGTTCGGGGACGTGTCGGGCGTGTTCTTCCTGGCGGGCGGCCTGCTCGTGGTCGCGGTGGTCGCGGGCTGGCAGATCCGGCGGATCGTCCAGTCCGACATACCGGCGCTCCAGGCGATCGAGGCGCTGGCCCTGATTCTGCCGCTCTACCTGCTCGGGTTCGCGGCGGGCTATTGCCTGATGTCCGAAAGTGATCCGAGTTACTTCACCGAACCCCTCACACGGATGGGTGCGCTGTACTTCTCGCTCACCGTCTTCTCGACCGTCGGGTTCGGCGACATCGCCGCGACGACCGATCCGTCGCGAGCCGTCGTGAGTGTCCAGATCATCGGAAATCTGATCCTTCTCGGCCTCGGCATCCGGGTGATTGTCGCGGCCGTCGGCTGGGCCCGTAGGCGCCGGGTCTAACGACCCGACGCCAGCACCAGTTCGACGTTCCGGTCGGGTGTGCCGCCGAGCAGGTCGGGGTCGGCGTGAATGTCGTTGAACGACAACTCCCGGTACAGCGACGCCAACCCGAGCGGTGAGAGATCGGTGTGCTCGACGGCGTAGGGACTGTCGGCCTCGAACAGCGTCGTGAGCAGCGACACGGTTCCGTCGACGTTGTCGACCACCTCGATGATCCGCCCGTGCTGGGGGAAGTCGATGTGCGAGGCCGTGTTGATCTCCCAGAACGACTGCTCCGGAGTCGATCCGGGCCACGGGGTGATCCGGTTCTCGTGGGTGTGTCCGTTGACCCAGGCGAGGACGTTCGGGAATCGGTGCAGCAGATCCACCAGTCGCGCGCCCCGGATCCGGGGTTCCGCCGGGGCGGAGGGGTCGGGGAGGACGTTGTCCATGCTGCCGCTGGTGTGGTGACTGAACAGGACGAACCAGGTGTCGCTGCGTGCCTGCGTCACCGGGTTGCCCGCTGTGTCGAAGTACCGGCTGCTGCCCGCCGCCAGGGTGTTTTCGATCCACCGGAACTGCGCCGCGCCGAGCGAGCCGTCGACGAACCCCGCCCGGTTGGTGGAATCCATGCTGATCCCGACCACGCCGGGTGCGATCTCGAAGGAGTAGTAGCCGATCCCGGTCTCACCGGCGTCCGGTGTGAAGCCGTGACCGACCGGTCCGGGCCCGGTGTTGGCCGGGTCCAGGTGGGCGGCGATGAACTGGCGGGGCGTGAACGGCGCCCGTGCAGGGTCGGGTGTGACGACCCGCGGCGGTGTCGTGAATGCGGACAGGGCAGCGGGGATGGCGCCGGGGTCGAACTTGGTGGCGATGTCGACCGCCTTCGCCTGCTCCGGCGACCCGGGGACCTCGAACTTCAGCGAACCGGTGTACATGGCTTCGAGTGGGGGGATGCCGCTCGGGACGGTGCCTTCCACCGAGTCGTCGTGATTGCCGAAGACGCAGTACCAGGGGGTGCGCAGGCCGGGGCTCGTGACGGGCGCGATCGCCGCGCCGAGCAGACCGGGTATCTCGGGGAACCCGGCCTTCTTGTACATGTCCTGGATGGAGGACTCCGGGTTCCAGTACAGATCCGCACCCGAGTTCTGCACTCCTTCGTAGCGCTCGGGTGCGCCTGTGTTGGGGACGATGGTGCCGCCGTTGAGTGCGGTGAGGAACCAGCCGAGTTCGGCGAATTCCTTGTTGTCGGTGTTGTCGCCGGTGCTCACGACCGCGTCGAACGGGCGCTGGGTGTGCGGGCCGGACGCGAGCGCGTTGACGCGTGCGACGAGGGCGACGAGACCCTGTGCGGTGAGTGTTTCGTGCGGGCGGAACGCGGAACCGGTGAAGGGGTGCACGTATTCGAAACGCATCGGGGACTGGGCGTCGACCAGGTGGACGTCCGTGAGCTGGACGAGGGACGCGAGGGCGGTGCGCCGGTCCTCGCGCCCGCTGCGGGCCTCGGCGAGTTCGGTGCGGACGATCGTCGGCCACCCCGGTCCCGCACCCAGCCTGCGGTAGCCGGAGCTGCCGAGGGGGACGGCCACCGCTTCGAGGGTTGTGCCTGCCCCGGACGTGGGAAGAGGGGCCGCGCCCGCGTACTGCATCCCCCACGGTCGGGCCCCGAACCCCACTGCCCCGATCGCCCCGAGTCCGGCAAATGTCAGGAATTTACGCCGATTGATGTCAGACACCAGAGGAACCTTAGGTGACGACCCGTGAGACAGGCCGATATTCGGCTCGGCGTGGTCAACCACCCCCTTCTCCTTGAGCGTTGGCACTCTCACGTATAGAGTGCCAAGTGGCGCCGATCGAGCTCCGGCACCCGCGACGACGGGGCTGTGTGAAGTGCCGTAAACGGAACACTCAAACAGGAGTCCGGAGAAGTCTCCGGATCCGCATACCCCAAAGTGGAGGGCTCATCGTGGCGAGCGTCAACATCAAGCCGCTCGAGGACAAGATCCTCGTCCAGGCCAACGAGGCTGAGACGACGACTGCCTCCGGCCTGGTCATTCCCGACACGGCCAAGGAGAAGCCCCAGGAGGGCACTGTCGTCGCAGTCGGCGAAGGCCGCGTCAACGAGCAGGGCAACCGCATCCCGGTCGACGTCAAGGAGGGTGACACGGTCATCTACTCCAAGTACGGCGGAACCGAGATCAAGTACGCCGGCCAGGAGTACCTGATCCTGTCGGCACGCGACGTGCTGGCTGTCGTCTCCAAGTAAGCCATACGTGATCCGCCCCGGAGTCCCCACAGGATCCCGGGGCGGAGTGCGTTCACGCGCGTAACCCTGAGATCCAGGAGAAGACAGAACACATGTCCAAGCAGATTGAGTTCAACGAGACCGCACGCCGGTCTCTCGAGCGCGGCGTCGACAAGCTTGCCGACGCGGTCAAAGTGACCTTGGGTCCGCGTGGCCGCCACGTAGTGCTGGCGAAGGCCTTCGGCGGCCCGACCGTTACCAACGACGGCGTCAGCATCGCCCGGGAAATCGAGCTCGAGGACCCGTTCGAGAACCTCGGCGCGCAGCTCGTCAAGAGCGTCGCCACCAAGACCAACGACGTCGCAGGCGACGGCACCACCACCGCTACCGTGCTGGCTCAGGCCATCGTGCGGGGCGGTCTGAAGAACATCGCCGCGGGTGCGAACCCGATGGCGCTCGGCATCGGCATCAACGCCGCGGCCGACAAGGTCGTCGAGGCACTGCTCGCGGCCGCCAAGCCGGTCGAGGGCAAGACGTCCATCGCCCAGGTCGCGACCGTGTCCTCGCGTGACGAGGAGATCGGCGAAATGGTCGGCGAGGCGCTCACCCGCGTCGGCACCGACGGCGTCGTGACGGTCGAGGAATCCTCGACCCTGGCGACCGAGCTCGTGATCACCGAGGGTGTCCAGTTCGACAAGGGCTACCTGTCGCCGTACTTCGTCACGGACCTCGATGCACAGAAGGCTGTGTACGAGGACGCGCTCGTGCTGCTGTTCCGCGAGAAGATCACGTCCCTGCCCGACTTCCTGCCGCTGCTGGAGAAGGTTGCCGAGAGCGGCAAGCCCCTCCTCATCATCGCGGAGGACGTCGAGGGCGAGGTTCTCTCGACGCTCGTGGTCAACTCCATCCGGAAGACCATCAAGGCCGTCGCCGTCAAGGCGCCGTTCTTCGGTGACCGCCGGAAGGCGTTCCTCGACGACCTCGCCGTCGTCACCGGTGGCACGGTCATCAACTCCGACGTCGGCCTCACGCTGAAGGACGCCGGGCTGGACCTGCTCGGCAGCGCACGCCGCGTCGTGGTCAGCAAGGACGAGACCACGATCGTCGACGGCGGCGGAACCGACGACGACATCAAGGGCCGCGTCGCGCAGCTGCGCCGCGAAATCGAGAACACCGACTCCGACTGGGATCGCGAGAAGCTCGAAGAGCGTCTGGCGAAGCTGGCCGGTGGCGTCGCCGTCATCAAGGTCGGCGCAGCCACGGAGACGGACCTCAAGGAGCGCAAGTTCCGCGTCGAGGACGCCGTCAATGCCGCGAAGGCTGCCGTGGCCGAGGGCATCGTCCCCGGTGGCGGTTCCGCCCTCGTCCAGGCGAGCACCGAGCTGGCCGACAACCTCGGTCTGACCGGTGACGAGGCCACGGGCGTCAAGGTTGTGCGCGAAGCACTGCAGGCGCCGCTGTTCTGGATCGCCAGCAATGCCGGTCTCGACGGTGCCGTCGTCACCAGCAAGGTTGCCGAGCAGCCCAAGGGCCACGGTTTCAACGCCGCGACCCTGACCTACGGCGACCTGCTCGCCGACGGTGTCGTCGACCCCGTGAAGGTCACCCGCTCCGCAGTCGTCAACGCGGCCTCGGTCGCGCGGATGATCCTCACCACGGAGAGCGCCGTGGTCGAGAAGCCTGTGGAACAGGACGAGCAGCAGACCGGTCACGGGCACAGCCACTAGGCTCTGCGTCGCGACCGATCGGGCTCGATCGTTCGAGCGAAGAAACCCCCGTGCGGATCACCGCGCGGGGGTTTCTTCTGTCGGCAGCGCCGGATCAGCTCAGTTGCAGCACCGCGAACGGTTCCGACGTCGGCTGGGGTGATCCGCCGGGCGGTTCGACGGTGACGGCCAGCTTCGACATCGACCCCACGTCGTCGAGGACGATCGTCGTGGTCGGCTGCACCTCTCCGGAAGAGATGGTCCCGGCGGGCACGGGCGCGTCCCCGGATGCCGGCATCAGCCACAGCTGGTACACGGTGTCGGCGCTGGGCGGGGCGACACCGTCCAGCACGAACACCACGGCGTCCTGCGACTTCGAGTAGGTGGCGGTCGCGGACCCGCCGGCGGCGATCGCACTCGTCGACGAGTGCACGTCGGAGGCGTCGAGAACCTGCTCCGCCACCGTCGGCGACGGACCTTCCGTGAGCTGCCGGACGATCACCGTTCCGCCGGCGAGCACCCCTACGGCTGCGGCGGCGGCGGCGGCGACCTGCCAGCGGCGCCGGCGGGAGCGGCGTTCGTTGAGCGACGACGGCCCGGACGCGGATCGACTGACCTCGTCGAGGACTCGCGTCCGCACCCGAGGCGGGGGTTCGACGGCTCCCACCGCGCTCACCACCGCGAACGCTTCGCGGATCCGCCGGACCTCGCCGGTGAACGTGGAACGGGTGTCTTCGTCGGTGGTGGCGAGATCGGTGTCGAGTTCGCGGCGCTCGCCGTCGTCGAGCGCGTCGAGTGCGTACGGGTAGGCCATGCCCACAAGCTCGTCGTTCATGTCACAGACCTCCCAGGCACCCGCGAAGACGCGTCAGTCCGTCGCGGATGCGCGTCTTCACCGTGGACAGGGCGACCCCCAGCTGGGAGGCGACCTCTCGGTAGGTGCGGCCGTCGTAGTACGCCATCGCGACGGACTCACGTTGCGTGTCCGTGAGCGAGTCGAGGCAGGCGAGCACCGATTGATGCTCGAGCCGGCGGGTCACCTCCTCGGTGACGTGGTCGAACGGCCCTGCGATGTTGGTGGTCTCGTAGAGCGCCTCGCGGTCGGTGCCTGCCTGCTCCGACCGCACGCGGTCGACCGCGCGGCGGTGCGCGAGCGTCATCAGCCAGGACAGGACGGAGCCGCGGGCCGGATCGAAATTCGACGCGGTGCGCCACGCCTGGAGGAAGACTTCCTGCGTCGTCTCCTCCGCGTACCCGGGGTCGCGCAGGACCCGCAGGACCATGCCGTGGACGCGGGCGCTCGTCCGGTCGTAGAGTTCCGCGAACGCGTCGGCATCCCCGTTCGCGACGCGGGCCATGGTGTCGTAGAGTTCCGCGGATTCGGTGGTCCGGGCCCTGTGTGCCCCGACGGCGTCCGCCGAGCACACGTCTTCTGCTGGAGTGTTGCCCTCGGGGGTCGTCACCGGCACTCGTCTCGCTTCATCGAGAACCACGGTAGCGTGCACATCCACTCATCTCCTCCAGCCGGTAGGCATTCGGAGACCGCGTCGCGGTGGATGGGTGTCGAGGGATCGATGTGACGCGAGGAACCCCCGTACGGCGACGAGGGTTCCCCGGTGAGTGTGGTCGAGTGGTCAGACGGCTATCCGGCCGCGTCTGTGCCGGGCGTGCATCTCGCGTTCGGTCTCGGACATTCCGCCCCAGATTCCGTATGGCTCGGACACGCTCAGGGCGTGGTTGCGGCACTGGGCGAGGACCGGGCAGCGTCTGCACATTTCCTTGGCTCGGGTCTCCCGCTGTGCGCGCGCCCGGCCGCGCTCTCCGTCGGGATGGAAGAACATCGAGGAGTCGACCCCGCGGCACAGTCCGTGCATCTGCCAATCCCAGATATCGGCGTTCGGGCCGGGCAGGTGGTTGGGTGCAGGCATGTGGACTCCTTAGCTGCAAGCTCGCCTCGGGCGACGAGCGGACCGTGGGCTCGTAGGTACGTTCAAGCCACTAATCATTCACGTCGCTAACCGTAGAGTCGGTTGTGAAATCGCGTCAATAGTTGTTCACAGTGGCGATTTACATATCCCACGAACTGAAAGTTAACCTGGAAAATATTTACTTTCCCGCGGTTCCGTGATTCCGTTTCGGGTTGAAAGACCCCCGGTCACGGGTAACGATGTCCGGGTGCCCCAGCCCGCGGAGCCTGAAACGCAGCCCCCTTCCGGATCCCCGGACGAGGGACCCACGATCTCGGTATCTTCCCTGGCCAGGAAGCTCGGGGTAGCTCCGTCGACCCTCCGCACCTGGGACCGCAGATACGGTATCGGACCCTCCGTTCACGCGCAGGGAAGTCACCGGCGGTACACGCCGCGCGACGTCGCCCGGCTCGAATGCATGCAACACGCTCTGGACGGGGGTGCAAACTCCGCGGAGGCCGCGAGATATGCGATTAACGCAATGGCTACATATTCGTCAGAAAGCGGCCGCCGACCGGATGTGAAAAATCTGGGTGACAACTCGGTGAACGGGTCGAAAACAGACCCGTCGAACCTTTTGTCATCCTTTTCCGGCCTCGGCGGCGCCGAGGCTTCCGTCCGGAATTTGTCGGGTGCGTTGCTGGCGCGAGACGTCGTGACAATCCGGCGGATCGTCGTGCGGGCCGTCGCAGAGCGGGGATTCAGCGCCATGTGGTCGACTCTGGTCGTTCCGGTGCTCGAGTGGGCGGACGAGGGGAGGAATTCGGACGCCGCCGCTGCGAGTGTCCGGGTCTTCGCCGAATGCGTCGCAGGGATTCTGTCCACGATGACGCTGGATGCGCCGATCGGCGGCGGTGGCCGTGTCCTGCTCGTGCACGTGCCGGCGGACCCGCACGAGGCGGTTCCCGCCGACCCGTACGGCCTCGAATTCCGGGCCCTGGGTGCCGCCCTGGCCACGGCCTCGGTGGACACGCGGATGGCGCTGCCACTGTGCCGGTCGGCGCTCCTCGCCGCCGTGACCAACGCCGAGCCGGACGTGATCGTCCTGTGGTTGCCCGCCGCCGGATGCGACCTTCCGTCTCTCCTGCGGGCGATCCGCCGCCGGCGCACGGGGCTGACGATGCTCGCGGGCGGCCCCGGATGCCGGACACAGTCACTGCCCCGGTCGATAGCGGTGCTGGGCGCGCTGGACGAGGCAGTGGACGCCGTCACCGCGGTCACCTGACCGCAGAGCGGCCGGACGATGCGATGATCTCGGCGTGCCCGACTCCAGTCTCCGTTCCGACGCCACGAATTCGTTGATCCGCGCGGCTTTCGGCGCCGACCCGGGCGCGTCCCCGCTGCCGGCGTCCGACGTTCCCGTCGACCGCTGGATGCGAGCGGTGGCGTGGGGCGCCCAGGGGCACTACGCCCGATCCCGCACAGAACTGGATGCACTGACGCGCGGAGGGGCGGCCGAACCCGCGGTCGTCTCGCTCGCCTGGAGCACGCAGGCGTCGTTGCTGAGGCAGCTCGGCCGGCACGCCGTGGCGTCCGGGTTCGACGGCCGGGCTCTCGCCGTCGTCGGGACGCGTCCCGACGACGAAGACGGCGTCCTGGTTCACGAAGCGCGGTGCGACGCGCTGACGGGGCTCGCCGCCGACGCGCTGGGGTGCGGTCGGCTGGCACTGAGCCGGCGGCTGCTCGGCAGGTGCTCCGAGTACCTGGGCGAGCGTGCTCCCGACGAACTGTGGCGACAGCGCGTCCGCAGGCACTGGGTCAGCGCGGAATTGTTTCTCGCGTGCGGAGACTTCGCTTCGGCGCGCCGCCACGCCGAGACCGCGGCGGAAATTTCGGAGGCCGCCGGGTCTGCGCGGCACCACGTCAAATCGGATCTACTGCGGAGTGCGTCGATGACGGGGGAGCCCGATTCCGGTCCGGCGGCACGGCTTGCCGCGGACGTGCTCGACCGGTGCGATCGGTACGGCCTGATACCTCTGAAGTGGGCGGCTGCGATGTTGCTGGGTGGTGTGACATGTGACTCACATGCGGAAGCGGTGCGTGAGGAGTGCGAAGCCGTCATCAGGGCGCGAGGTGGGCGCTTCCGAATCTGACCCCGCTGGTCGGGCGCCATACGGTCGGGTTGCACGCGAATCGGCGCGAATCCGGGCGAATACCGTTCGGTCCGCACCGTTACTCTTGGAGTGTTCCGCTGAGAGCGGGAGCACACCCATCGGGGGAGGTGCCACTGTAACGCCAGGATATTCAGCAACGATGACTAATACGAGCGAGGAGTTGGACTCCGCCGTCGCCGCTGCAACGCAGGGTGACCGGGCCGCTTTAGCTCTGGTCCTGGAAAACATTCGGCCCCTGGTTGTGCGTTACTGCAGAGCCAGGGTCGGTGCTGCGGAGAGAGGACAACTCTCCGCAGACGACGTGGCACAAGAAGTGTGCCTCGCCGTGATGACGGCCTTGCCTCGTTACGAGGATCAAGGCCGGCCGTTCATGGCATTCGTCTACGGGATCGCCGCGCACAAGGTCGCCGACGCGCATCGGAACTCCGCACGTAACAAGTCGGAGCCCGTCGCCGAAGTACCGGATGTCGTAGCCAACGATGACGGACCCGAACAGAGGGCGCTGGACTCGGAAGCGAGCAGGCAGATGAACGAACTGCTGAGCACGCTGCCGGAGAAGCACCGGGAGATCTTGATCCTCCGCCTCGTGGTCGGTATGTCAGCAGAGGAGACGGCTGCGGCCGTGGGTAGTACCGCGGGAGCTGTCCGCGTGGCTCAACACCGAGCCATCGCGAAACTGAAAAAAGAAGTGACAAAGGCAGGTGAGAGGTTTGGCTAGGGGCATTAAGCGCAACGGCAATCCCGATGCCGATCTCCCAGGAGACGACGCACCGGTGGACGTCGCGGCAGTGCGCCGCGACGACGCGCTGATCGACGCGATCGCCGGTGGCGGTCCCGTCGCGACGGATTCGCCGGAGCAATACGAGCTCGCGCTTCTGCTGACCAATTGGCGCGCCGACATCGTCGCGACGCCGATGCCGACCGGGCCGCTGCTCGACGACGTGATCGCGGCCATCGACGCCTCGGACACCCGTTCCGCACGCAGCGCTGCCCGCGGCAAGCTCCGCTTGTTGCGACCCATCGCCGGCGCTGCCGCCGCGATCGCGGTCGTCATGGGTGGTGCCACCATCTTCTCGTACAACGCCGCACCCGGCGATCCGCTGTGGAGTGTCAAGTCGGTCGTGTTCAGCCAGCAGGCCGATTCGACCGTTGCGCAGATCGACACCACCTCACAGCTGCAGGAGGCCGAGCGGCTGATCGCAGCGGGCGACGCGGAGGCGGCGAAGAACATGCTCGCCGGCGCCGCCGGTCGTGCCGACGGGGTACGCGACTCCGACATGCGCAACGAACTCGACGTGTGGCGTGCGAAGCTCGCCGCGGAGGTCGAGAAGATCGCTCCCACCACGCCGCCGGCGACGACGACGCCGGGAACCACCACCACCGGCGCGCCGACACAGGCCACCGAGTTGCCGGCCACCGTGCCGGGGACACCCGGTTCCACGACGCTGCCGGGAGTCGGACCGCTGCCGGGCCTGGGCACCCTGCCGCCCACCGATCTGCAGATTCCGGGACTGCCGCCCATTCCGCTGCCGCAGCTGCCTACGCTGCCGCCGCCGGCGCTTCCGCTTCCGCCGGAGACGTTGCCGTCCACGAGCCCGGATCCCACGATCATGATGGTTCCGACGCTGCCGTCGGACACTCCGGCCACTCAACCGTCGACCCAGCAGCAGCCGCCGCAGGTGCCTTCGACGGTGCCGCTACCCACCACCACGACCCCGGTCCCGGTGCTGCCGCCCACCAGCTAGCGGTTCGGCGGCCCTCCCGCACAGACCACTGTGGCCCGACACTTCGCGTGTCGGGCCACAGTGGTCTGTATCGGGTTGTGCCGGATCAGGCGTCGAAACCGTCGCCGTGCAGAGCGTCGTTCATCGAGGCGTCCGCGTAGCCGCGGCAGTAGTCCCATGTGACGTACGCCTCGGGTGTCGGGTCGTAGGCGGGCTCGTGCGGGCGCACGGTGCCGTCGACCAGGAGCTGGAGGAGGTTGGCACGGAGCATGTCCCAATCGTGGTAGTGATCTTGCTGGCAGTCTTCGCAGCAGACGACGAGACCGCGGATCCCGCGATGTGCCAGCAGCGCCTCGTACACGGCGAGGTCGGCCAGATCTTCCTCCACGGCGAGACGCTCGTGGGGGTCGAGTGGTTGGCCCGGTTCGATCGCATCGAGAGCTGCGGACGGGTCGGCGGGGTCGCCGGCGAAGGGGTCCGGGGGCAGACCTGGAGGCAGTTGATCGCGCACAGCACCACGGTACGCAGGTCAGCCCGGTCTGCGCCAGCCGTTCGGCGTAGGCCCAGCGTGGGTGGGCTCCGTGGTGATCGCGTCGAGCCGATATCATGGTTTGTGGAGCTGGGAATATCGATCGTCGCTCCGGCCTTTTTCTTGTATCCGTGTTCCCGAATGTTTCCATCGGATCGAAGATCTGAATGTCCGCAGACGGCGCCACCGGCGCCGCACCTATGTTCCATGGAGGGCCCGAACCGCATGACAAGTTCAGCAGGGCATGTACACACCGGCGGTGACGACCCCAACAAGGTCGCGATGCTGGGTCTCACGTACGACGACGTCCTGCTCTTGCCGGCGGCGTCGAATGTCATCCCCGGCCAGGTCGACACGTCCAGCCAGCTGACCAGGGACATCCGGCTGCGAGTGCCGCTCGTCAGCTCCGCGATGGACACCGTCACCGAGGCGCGGATGGCCATTGCGATGGCCCGTGCCGGTGGGATGGGCGTCCTGCACCGCAACCTGTCGGTCGAGGCTCAGGCCGGGCAGGTGGAGACGGTCAAGCGGTCCGAGGCGGGAATGGTCACCGACCCGGTCACCTGCAAGCCGTCGGACACTCTCGCCGAGGTCGACGCCAAGTGCGCCCGCTTCCGGATCTCCGGACTTCCGGTCACCGACGAGGCCGGGCAGCTCGTCGGCATCATCACCAACCGCGACATGCGCTTCGAGGTCGATCAGAACCGCGCCGTGTCCGAGGTCATGACGAAGGCCCCGCTGATCACGGCGCAGGAGGGTGTCACCGCGGAGGTGGCGCTGGGCCTGCTCCGCCGCCACAAGATCGAGAAGCTGCCGATCGTGGACGGTCAGGGCAAGCTCACCGGCCTCATCACGGTCAAGGACTTCGTGAAGACCGAGCAGCACCCGGACGCCACCAAGGACCGCGACGGCCGGCTTCTCGTCGGTGCCGCCGTGGGTGTGGGCGACGAGGCGTGGAGCCGCGCAATGGCTCTCACCGACGCCGGAGTGGACGTGCTCGTCGTCGACAGCGCCCACGGTCATTCGGCAGGCGTGCTGGACATGATCTCGAAGCTCAAGGCCGAGGTCGACGAGCGCGTGCAGATCATCGGCGGCAACGTCGCGACCCGAAGCGGTGCGGCCGCTCTCATCGAGGCCGGAGTGGACGCGGTCAAGGTCGGTGTCGGTCCCGGCTCCATCTGCACCACCCGCGTCATCGCCGGTGTCGGCGCCCCGCAGATCACCGCGATCCTCGAAGCGGTCGCCGCGGCCAAGCCGCACGGTGTGCCGGTGATCGCCGACGGTGGACTGCAGTTCTCCGGCGACATCGCGAAGGCCCTGGCGGCAGGCGCGTCGACGGCCATGCTCGGCTCGCTGCTCGCAGGCACTGCGGAGTCGCCGGGTGAGCTGATCCTCGTGAACGGCAAGCAGTACAAGAGCTATCGCGGCATGGGTTCCCTCGGCGCGATGCAGAGCCGTGGCGCCGCGAAGTCGTATTCCAAGGACCGCTACTTCCAGGACGACGTGCTGTCCGAGGACAAGCTGGTTCCGGAGGGCATCGAGGGCCGGGTCGCGTTCCGCGGTCCGCTGTCCCAGGTCACGCATCAGCTCACGGGCGGTCTGCGGGCCGCCATGGGCTACACGGGAGCGTCGTCGATCGAGGAGCTGCAGAACGCGCAGTTCGTGCAGATCACCGCTGCGGGTCTGAAGGAGAGCCACCCGCACGACATCACGATGACGGTCGAAGCTCCCAACTACACCGCTCGCTAGCAACCAGTCACGATTCACGAGAAAGGGGCGCGCGTGCGCGACCTCGTTGAGATCGGCATGGGCCGAACAGCCCGACGAACCTATGAGCTGGACGACATCGACATCGTCCCCTCCCGCCGGACCCGCTCCTCCAAGGAGGTGTCGACGTCCTGGCAGCTCGACGCATACCGGTTCGACATTCCTGTGCTGGCGCATCCGACCGACGCGCTGGTGTCGCCGTCGTTCGCGATCGAACTCGGCAAGCGTGGTGGCCTCGGGGTCATCAACGGTGAGGGTCTGTGGGGCCGGCACGCGGACGTCGAGGCGAAGCTCGCCGAACTCGTCGCACTGGCCGAGTCGGACGTCGACGTCGAGGCGCCGATCAAGAAGCTGCAGGAACTGCACGCGGCGCCGTTGCAGCCGGGACTTCTGGCCGCTGCCGTGGCCCAGGTCCGCGATGCAGGGGTCACGACCGCCGTGCGGGTCAGCCCGCAGAACGCCCGGGCGCTCACCCCGCAGTTGCTCGAGGCCGGCATCGACCTACTGGTCGTGCACGGCACGATCATCTCCGCCGAGCACGTCGCCCACGGCGACAGCGAGCCGCTGAACCTCAAGACGTTCATCTCCGAGCTCGACGTCCCCGTCGTGGCCGGTGGGGTGAGCGATCACCGCACCGCACTGCACCTGATGCGGACCGGCGCGGCCGGTGTGATCGTCGGATACGGCTCCACCGAGGGTGCCACGACTACCGGTGAGGTGCTGGGCATCGGTCTTCCGATGGCCACGGCCATCGCCGACGCCGCTGCTGCCCGCCGCGACTACCTCGACGAGACGGGCGGACGCTACGTCCACGTCATCGCGGACGGCAACATCACGTCTTCGGGCGACCTCGCCAAGGCGATCGCCTGCGGCGCGGACGCCGCAGTCCTGGGCGCACCGCTGGCCGTTGCCGCGGAGGCTCCCGGCGGCGGCTGGTACTGGCCGTCGGCCGCGGCGCACCCCTCGGTCCCGCGCGGCACGATGCTGCCGGTCTCGTTCGGTGACCGGCCGTCACTCGACCGGGTCCTCACGGGTCCGTCCGACGACCCGTTCGGTTCGCTGAACTTCGTCGGCGGGCTGCGCCGTTCTATGGCGAAGTCGGGGTACTCGGATCTGAAGGAATTCCAGAAGGTGGGCCTGACGGTCCGCGCCTGAGGCGTCTGTTCGCCACCGCTTCTCTCGTCGCCCAATGTCACATCGGTGCAGTTCAACTGCACTGGTGAGGCATTGGGCGACGTGCGTTTGCGGGTATCTCGACCGTTCCTGATACCTATCGTTACAGTTAGGTGACCCTTGTGGCAGCTGTCACAGCTGAGGGGTGCATACTGGCGAGTAATAACTCAGGTTTCGTTGGAGGTCGAGTGATGAGCAAGCAGCGCGCAACGGAGTACGACGTCCTCATCGTCGGTTCCGGATTCGGTGGCAGTGTCACCGCACTCCGATTGGTCGAGAAGGGCTACAAGGTCGGCATCCTCGAGGCCGGCCGTCGCTACGCCGACGCGGACTTCGCGAAGACCAGCTGGGATCTCAAGAAGTTCCTGTGGGCGCCCGCGCTCGGTTTCTTCGGCATCCAGCGCGTCCACCTGCTGCGCGACTGCCTCATCCTCGCCGGCGCCGGCGTCGGTGGCGGTTCGCTCAACTACGCGAACACGCTCTACAAGCCGCCCGCGTCCTTCTTCCAGGACAAGCAGTGGTCGGACATCACCGACTGGCACGACGAGCTCACGCCGTACTACGAGCAGGCCCGCAAGATGCTGGGCGTCGTCCAGAACCCGCACATGACGCCCGCCGACGAGATCATCAAGTCGGTCGCGGAGGACATGGGCGTGGGCGACACGTTCATCCAGACCCCGGTCGGTGTCTTCTTCGGTGAAGCGGGCAAGACGGTGCCCGACCCGTACTTCGGCGGCGTCGGCCCCGACCGCACCGGATGCATCGAATGCGGCGAATGCATGACCGGGTGCCGGCACGGCGCCAAGAACACCCTGCTCAAGAATTACCTGGGTCTCGCGGAGAAGGCCGGCGCCGAGATCATCCCGATGACGACGGTCACCGGTCTGCGCGAGGCATCCGACGGCACCTGGGACGTCTTCACCCGGCGCAGCGGGCCGCGGAAGAACCGGAATCGCAAGACGTACACGGCCGCGAACGTTGTCCTGGCCGCGGGAACGTGGGGCACCCAGCATCTGCTGTTCGACCAGAAGGAGACGGGCGCGCTGCCCAAGATCTCCGACCGCCTGGGTGTACTCACCCGCACCAATTCGGAGTCGATCCTCGGCGCCGCCAAGAACAAGGTGGACCCCGCTCTCGAGCTCACGAAAGGCGTCGCCATCACGTCGTCGTTCCACCCGACGTCAGACACCCACGTCGAGCCGGTGCGGTACGGCAAGGGATCGAACTCGATGGCGCTGCTACAGACGCTGCTGACCGACGGCGGCGGCCGGCGGTGGATGACGTTCCTGAAGGAACTGGCGAAGGATCCGACGGCTCTGAAGGTCCTCACCCCGTACAAGTGGAGCGAGCGCACCATCATCGCGCTGGTGATGCAGAACCTCGACAACTCCATCACCACATATACGAAGAAGGGCCTGTTCGGTCGGCGCAAGGTCACCAGCAAGCAGGGCCACGGCCAGCCGAACCCGAGCTGGATCCCGGCAGGCAACGAGGCGACCCGCCGGATCGCGGAGAAGATCGACGGTCGCGCCGGCGGCACCTGGGGAGACGTGTTCAACATCCCGCTCACCGCGCACTTCCTCGGCGGCTGCACGATCGCGTCGGAACCGTCGCAGGGCGTCATCGACCCGTACCACCGCGTGTGGGGTTACCCGACGCTGAGCGTGGTCGACGGTTCGGCCGTCTCCGCGAACCTGGGCGTCAACCCGTCGCTGACGATCTCGGCGCAGGCCGAGCGTGCGGCCTCGCTGTGGCCGAACAAGGGCGAGAAGGACTTGCGTCCGGCGCAAGGTGAGGGATACCGGCGCCTGAACCCGGTCGCGCCGATCGCACCGGTCGTCCCGGAAGGAGCGCCAGCCGCGCTGGTGCTGCCGATCGTCGAGATCCGTAACAGCTCCGTGGTGCCCGACCCGCAGAAGCACGGCGTTGCATAGGGCCGGAGATGGCCGGGTCATGGGGTCGCGCAGACCACAGAGCTGCGGCGATTAGACTGACCCGGTGGCAGATATCGAGCAACAGAGACCGGTCCTCGTCGTCGACTTCGGCGCGCAGTACGCGCAGCTGATCGCCCGGCGGGTGCGTGAGGCCAAGGTCTATTCCGAGGTGGTTCCGCACACCGCGACCGTCCAGGAGATCGCGGCCAAGAATCCCCTCGCCGTGGTGCTGTCGGGCGGGCCGTCGAGCGTCTACGCCGACGGGGCGCCCCAGCTCGATCCGGCACTGTTCGATCTGGACATTCCGGTGTTCGGCATCTGCTACGGATTCCAGGCAATGGCCGGCGCACTCGGCGGGACGGTGGCACACACCGGCACCCGTGAGTACGGCCGCACCGACCTGAAAGTGCAGGGCGGTCTGCTGCACGAGGGGCTGCCGTCCAGCCAGCCCGTGTGGATGAGTCACGGCGACGCGGTCACCGAGGCCCCGGCGGGCTTCGAGGTGACGGCCACGAGCGAGGGCGCACCCGTCGCCGCGTTCGAGGACCGGGCCCGCAAGCTGGCCGGTGTGCAGTATCACCCGGAGGTGCTGCACTCGCCGCACGGCCAGCAGGTGCTCAGCCGGTTCCTCCACGAGATCGCCGGCATTCCTCCCGCGTGGACGGCCGCGAACATCGCCGACGCCCTCATCGAGCAGGTCCGCGAGCAGGTCGGCGACGGCAAGGCGATCTGCGGACTCTCGGGCGGTGTCGACTCCGCTGTCGCGGCGGCGCTCGTGCAGCGCGCCATCGGCGACAACCTGACGTGTGTGTTCGTCGACCACGGTCTGATGCGTGCGGGCGAACGTGCCCAGGTCGAACAGGATTTCGTTGCCGCCACCGGCGCCAAGCTGATCACGGTCGACGCCGCCGACACGTTCATCGGTGAGCTGGCCGGGGTGTCCGACCCGGAGACCAAGCGCAAGATCATCGGCCGCGAGTTCATCCGCAGCTTCGAGGGCGCGGTCAGTGACGTGCTGGGCGAGAACGCCGCGCACGGCGACACGGTCGAGTTCCTCGTGCAGGGCACGCTGTACCCGGACGTGGTGGAATCCGGCGGCGGTACCGGCACGGCCAACATCAAGAGCCACCACAACGTCGGCGGACTGCCGGAAGACCTGCAGTTCACGCTCGTGGAACCGCTCCGCCTGCTGTTCAAGGACGAGGTCCGGGCGGTGGGACGCGAGCTGGGTCTGCCCGAGGAAATCGTGGGACGCCAGCCGTTCCCCGGGCCCGGGCTCGGCATCCGCATCATCGGCGAGGTCACCCAGGACCGGCTCGAGATCCTGCGTCACGCGGATTCCATTGCGCGCGAAGAGCTGACGGCCGCCGGGCTCGACGGTCAGATCTGGCAGTGCCCGGTGGTGCTGCTCGCCGACGTCCGCAGCGTCGGCGTGCAGGGGGACGGACGCACCTACGGTCACCCGATCGTGCTCCGCCCGGTGTCCAGCGAGGACGCGATGACCGCGGACTGGACGCGACTGCCCTACGACGTTCTCGAGCGGATCTCCACCCGGATCACCAACGAGGTGCACGACGTCAACCGTGTCGTGCTGGACATCACGAGCAAGCCGCCGGGCACCATCGAGTGGGAGTGACGCACTGTGCGCGGTGAGCGAGTCCTCGGACTCGCTCACCGCGCACTTGCGCTCGAGCCCCTATTTACGCCGGTTCGGTGCGAACACGAGCACGACGCCGACCAGCACCGCGACCAGCACGAACAGCCAGCGGAACTCGACGTTCGCGAGCGGTTCCAGCGAGAATGGCCCCGCGAGCGCCCAGCCGCTCACCAGGAGTGCTGCCAATCCTGCGAGGAGCAGTAGCGGCGACGGGCGTTTCCGCGTCCGGGTCTGCTCGCTGTCCTGAGTGTCGTCGATGTCATCCACGGCGCACCTCCATACTTCCGAATCGAACATCGGCATTGAGGGTCAGGACGGGACCGTCCGTACCGTCGACGCCGCCGTCGAGACCGTCCCGGAGGCACTGCGCGTCGCCGAACTGGGCGGTGCAGTGGTTCTCGACGTTCATGCCTGGCGGCAGGAGCACCACGACCTCACCGAACTGCCCGCTGACGTCGACCGTCTTGTCCTCGGTGAGAGTGACGTTCCGGAGGTCGAGCGTGAAGCTGCCGAATCCGCCGGAGTAGGCGGGCTCGATGGCGGCCGCTGTCGCCGGGTTCCAGGTCCGATCGCCCATGTTCTCGCTGTTCAAGTCGAGGGACCCGATGATCGAGGCGAGGATCACGAAACCGATCAGCGGGCCGGCGACAACGAGAAGTCCGTAGCCCTTGCGCAGGAATCCGCCGATCAGCAGCCCCACTCCGATGACGGCGAGCGCGACGGCGCCGATGCGACCGGGGTTCAACCAGTCGGATCCGGTGGCGACCGACAACGCCGTCGCCGCCGCGGCCGCGAGGATGGCCAACCCGATCACCATGGTGGTCAGGCGGGAGTGGGTGCGCTCCGGTTGTACTGCGGGAGTGGTGGTCCTGGCCGGTTCGGGCAGGTCCCACGCGAACGGGGCGACCCCGAGCGGGTCCCACGCCGGCGGTCGCGGTTCGAGCGGCGCGAACGGGGCCGAGGGTGCGTCGACCTGCGGTCCGGAGGCCGGGGACTTCTCGAACGACACCGGATCGGTCTGGGCGGCAGCACTTTCGGGCTTCAGCGCCTCGGTCGGCGCGTCGGTCTGCTGCTCGTCCGAGGTGGGAGGCGTGCTCGGCGTGTAGGAGTCGGGAAGCTTCGTGTACGGACCGTACGCACCCGGACCGTACGTGCCCGGGCCGAACGGGTTGGCGCCGAACTGACCTGGCGAGAAACTCGTCCCGGGATAGCCGGTCCCCACACCCGGGGCAACGGCCCCGGCGGGCAACGGCGGAGGTATCGGCTGCCGCTGGTACAGCAGCCACAGCCCGCCGAGCATCAGCGCCATGCTGATCAGCCCGGAGCCGCCGAGGCCGACGCCGAAGGGGCCGACGGTGCTCAGCGCGATGGCCAGTGCGACGAGAAGGACGATGGTCTTGGTGCCCGAGTCGGAGCTGTGACCGCGTCCTACCAGCGACTCCGCGGGGGAGGCCGGGTCACCCGACTTCGTGAGGGCGAGCCAGCACGCCAGGTAGAGCAGCACACCGGCGCCACCGAAAATGGTGGACACGACGAAGGCGACTCGTATCAGTACGGGATCGACGCCGTAGCGGTAGCCGATTCCCGCACAGACACCGGCGACGTGACCGCGGCCCGGCAACCGCACCGGCCGGGTCCGCCACAGATCCTGTATCTGCTCTTGGAAGCTCCCATTGCTCATACGACCATCGTTCCGGTCGGCGCGGCGCGCGTACATCGGGAACTACCCTGATCTTTCCGGTCGGGGTGGGCCGGAACGCGTGCCGAAGTCAGGGTTGGACCCTGATGCCGCGGCCCGGGGATCGTGCCAGTATCGAAGATGTGCAACCTGTGTCGAACACGTCCGCGGGCGGTGCCCAGTATGCGGGCGCCGTGACCGCACCGGCCCCGCCCGGCGGCATCCCCATGCCGCGGCTCGAACGCCGGACCGGTGGGCGCATCGTCGGCGGCGTCGCGGGTGGTATCGCCGATCAGCTGGGCGTCGACGTGATGAAGGTGCGGGTCGCGTTCGCCTGTCTCGCCGCGCTCGCCGGCGCGGGCATCGTCGGGTACGGACTGTTGTGGATCTTCACGGCCGCAGGTTCCGACACCGAGAAGCCCAGTGCCTCCGAGCGGCGGAGAGCGTACGGACTGATCGCGATCGGCCTGGCCGGCGCGTCCGCGTTGTCGTGGTTGTTCAGTGGGCGGGTCGGTTCGGTGATCGCACCGATCATCGTGGTGGCGGTCGGCGCGGCCCTGGTGTGGCGTGAATTCGATTCGGAGGGGCCGCGCACAGTCATCGGGCTGCCACAGCGTCCCACAGTCCTCACCTGGGCGCGGGTCCTCGGCGGCGTGACGTTGATCGTGTCGGGTCTCGGCGTGGTGATCCTCGCGCAGGTCGACTTCGCTGCGCTGCGCTCGTCGCTGCTGGCCGTGGTGGTCACTCTGGTCGGCGCCGGGCTGTTGACCGTTCCCCTGTGGTTACGGCTGTGGCGCGCGCTGGGCGCGGAGCGTGCCGCCAGGATCCGCAACGACGAGCGCGAGGAGATCGCGTCGCACCTGCACGACTCCGTCCTGCAGACCTTGGCGCTGATCCAGAAGCAGGCCGATCATCCGCAGGAGGTCGCGCGGCTGGCCCGGGGACAGGAACGGGAACTGCGGAAGTGGTTGTTCGGTGGGGGAGACACCGACCATTCGAGTCTCGCGGAGGCGTTGCGCATCATCGCCGGCGAGGTGGAGGACCACCACGGCGTCACGGTGCGGCCGGTGACGGTGGGCGACGTGGCACTCGATGTCGAGGGCACGGGCGAGGGACTGTCGAAGGAGAGTTTCACGGCGGTACTCGGCGCGACCCGTGAGGCACTGGTCAACGCGGCCAAACACTCCGGTGAGACGGACATCAATCTGTTCGCCGAAGCCGAGCGCGAACAGGTCAGCGTGTTCGTCCGGGACCGCGGCGTCGGATTCGACGTCGACGAGGTGTCCCCGGACCGTCAGGGCCTGGCGAAGTCGATCCGTGGACGGATCGAGCGGCGAGGCGGGCACGTCGACGTGCGGTCCGCACCCGGCAAAGGCACCGAGGTGCGAATCCACATGCCGCGGAACGGCCGGACGTGGGCGGCAGCGGGCGCTGCCGAGGACTCGGACGGTGCCGGCGTCGAGGACGTGCCGTTCAGTCGGGGTGCGTGAGCACCACTTTCGCCGCGTCGGAGCACTGGTGCGCGGTGCCTGCTCGCATGCAGTCCCAATGAAGGGGTAATGTTCGCCGGCGACACGACTGTGGGGGTCGTGTGGTCGCACCGTGCTGCGGCGGGGTGGGACGCGAGATGTCAAGGGGGGATTTCATGTTCGACCGTGAGGGTCTGCGCGAGCACGAGTTGCAGAATCAGATCGATTCGATGCTGGCCACGCTCGACCGGCAGACGCAGGATCTGCACGCCGCTCAGCAGCAGGTGGCGCAGCTGCGGGTGAGTGGGGCGTCGGCCGACGGACTGGTGCAGGTGGTGGTGAACTCGGTGGGCGGTGTGGTGGACGTGCACGTCGCGCCGGACGCGTTCCGGCGGTCCACCCCCGAGTCTCTGGGACGTGCGATGACGGACGCCGCCCGGCGCGCGGGCGAGACCGCGCACGCGGAGTCGATGCGCATCATGGGATCGATCGTGTCCGCGACCGAGACACTGCCGGATCTGCCGGACCTCGTTCCCGGTGCTCCGAGCGTGCGGAACTTCCTCCCGCGCCTCGAACCCGACGTCGGTGGCGTCCCGGCCGATCGGGAACCGGACCCGGACGATCCCGACAACCCGCGGTGGAATCGGCCGGTCCTGCGGGACGGGTGGCAGTGAGCGCGCACCTGTGGGTGGACCCGGCGCATCTGCGCAGCGTCGCGCCCCGATTCGATGCGCTGTCGCAGCGGATGGCGGAGGTCGCCGCCGCACTGCACTCGACCCTCGAGGCGGAGGGGGAGTGCTGGGGCGGCGACGAGACCGGGACGACGTTCGCGAGCGGGTATCAGCCGTCCACGGACGTGGCCGAGCGGTCGCTGGGGTTCGCGGTCGGGGCGCTGGCCGCGCTCGGTTCCAGGCTCAGGAGCACCGCCGACTCGTTCGACGACACCGACCGCGGCACCGCATCCAGCCTCGCCGGGCTGTTCTGATGGGCATCGAGGTTCCGGGCAGTGTCCGGTGGCTGGCGGAGAAGGTGGTCGGGGCGGACTGGCCCGACGCGGACGAAACGGCGATGGAGCGGCTCGGGCAGGCGTGGAAGGATGCCGGTGCCTCGCTCGACGACATCATCGAGGAGGCCGACGCCGCGATGCGGTCGGCGATGTCCGGGGTCAGTGGTGACGTCGACACCGCGATCGCGCAGCACTGGGCGCGGATCGGCGCGGACGGGGCGCTACGCGAGTTGTCGGGATTGCTCCACGAACTCGGCGAAACCCTCGACTGGTCAGCCGACGACATCCGGGTCGCGAAACTGTCGATCATCGCGGCCCTGGTGGCGCTCGCAGCCGAACTCGTCGCGGTAGCCGCGGCCAGCGCGATGACGTTCGGTGCGGCGAGCCCGGCCGCCTTCGCGGCGGAAGCGGCCACGCAGGTCACCGTCCGGATGATCATCCGGCAGCTGATCACCTCGATCCTCACCCGCGCCGCGGCGGGTGCAGCGGCCGGTGCCGGGACCCAGGCAGTCCTCGAGGCTGCGTTTCAGAAGTACGAGATACACGTGGGTCGGCGCGACAGCATGGACTGGGGCAACGTTGCCGAGGCGGGCGGCAAGGGTGCGGTCCAGGGGGGTGTGAAGGGGGCGGTCAACGGAGCGTTCGGGCTGAAGTTCACCGACCCTCGTTCTCAGTTCGGGGGCATGCTCGGCTCCTATGTGCAGGAGGAGACGGTCGGCAAACCGAGGTTCAGCGACGCCGTCGTCGACGAGATGCTCGACCGGACCGGACTCGATGACGACATCCGGCGGGCCCGCGACGAGATCGACGGGCGTCTGCCGTGAACGGGGTCGACAGCCTGCAGCGAGTCCGGCCCGCCGGTCACCTACGGCGCGGTGTCGCCCTGGCGCTGGACCTCGCGTTGCACGCGCTCGTCGGGGGCGTGATCGGAGTCATCGTCTACGTCGTACAGACGGCCGGACAGTCGGTGGCGCCGACTGCGGCGGAGGGGACGGCGGGGTTCGCCGTGATACCGGCGTGGCTCGTGTTCTCGTTCATCCACAGGACCGCGATTCAGGCGCGATTCCATGCGACGTTCGGCAAGTGGATGACAGGGCTCTGCGTCGTGCGGCCGGAGGACGGAACGTGGCCGAGCTTCGGATATCTGGTGAAGGCCTGGTTCCGAAGTGCCGGTGCGGCCCTCCAATCGGATACCGCAACCGACGGGGAAGACGGGATGCCGGCGGTGGTGCGGCGACAGAGTGAATCATCCGACACGCTCTAGAGTGGGGTGACACTACCGCCCACGCGAGGAACAGCTGCAGTGACTTTGCCTGAAACACCCCCGTACCGTGTCTTTCTCGTCGATGATCATGCCGTGTTCCGTTCCGGTGTCCGCGCCGAGCTCGGCAGGGAAGCGGACATGGAGGTGGTGGGCGAGGCGGGCGGTGTCGCGGAGGCGGTGTCCGGGATCAACGCCACCTCACCGCACGTCGTGCTGCTCGACGTCCACATGCCCGATGGCGGCGGTGTCGCCGTGTTGCGGGGCATCGAGTCGGGTCCGGTGTGCCTGGCGCTGAGTGTGTCCGACGCTGCCGAGGATGTGATCGCCGTGATCCGCGCGGGGGCACGCGGCTACGTCACCAAGACGATCTCGGGTGCGGAACTGGCCGACGGTGTGCGCCGGGTCGCCGGCGGTGACGCCGTCTTCAGCCCGAGGCTCGCGGGTTTCGTGCTGGACTCCTTCACCGGACGGTCCAATGCTCCTGAGCCGCAGCTGGATCCGGAGCTGGATTCGCTGACGCCGCGGGAGCTGGAAGTGCTGCGGCTGCTCGCGCGGGGTTACACGTACCGGGAGATCGCCGAGGAACTGGTGATCTCGGTGAAGACGGTCGAAACGCATGCGTCGAACGTGCTGCGGAAGACGCAGCAGTCCAACCGGAATGCGCTCACGAGGTGGGCGCACCGCCGGCGGATCGACTGACCTCCCGGGGTGTCAGGGCTGCGCGAGGAGGACGATCACGGCCACGAGCACGGCCAGGATCAGGATCGCGACCATGACACCCATGGCGATCGGCGCCCACGCCACCACCTGGTCGCGGACGGTGGGCGCCGGCGAACCGGGAGCGGGTTTCGTCGGGCGCGGCGGCCACTGCAACCGGCCGAGCGGACGCGGCACGTTCTTCAACGGGGTGCTCTGATGCACCGCGGGCAGACCGGCCTGGGTGGAACTCACCAGCTTGCTGCGCCGGCGTGAGTCGGGCAACGGCGTCGAGCGTTGTGCCCACGCCGGGATGGTGCCGTCTGCGGAATAGACGGGCGAGCCGACGAGGTGCGCGACGTTCCCGTCCCCGGCCATGGCCACCCGGGCCAGGGCGTCACGAGCCTCGGCCATCGTCGGACGACGTGCCGGGTCGGGTTCGAGCAGGTGCAGCAGCGTGTCGGTGAGCGGTCCGGCCTTACTGGGACGGTAGATCTCGGCCTTCGCGACCCGGTGCAGGAGTGCGATGGAATCGGAGTCGATCCCGAACGGCGGCTGGCCCTCGACGACGGTGTACAGCGTGGAACCGAGGGAGAAGACGTCGCTTGCCTCGGTGGGGTCCTGACCGCGGGCGACCTCGGGGGAGAAGTACGCGGGGGTGCCGGTGATGACTCCGTTCGTGGTGTCGGCGGAGTCGCCCTTGGCGCGGGCGATACCGAAGTCGCTGATCTTGACGGTGCCGAGTTCCCGGCCGCGGTCGGCGACGAGGATGTTGCCCGGCTTGATGTCCCGGTGCACGATCCCGGCGGCGTGCGCGGCGGTGAGTGCGTCGGCCACCTGCGCGCCGATCTGGGCGACCTCGAGCGGGGGCAGGGTGTCGGCGATGTTCATCGCCTGGGCGAGGCTGCGGGACGGCAGGTACTCCATGACCAGCCACGGCTCGCCCGCCTCGAGTGCGACGTCGTACATCGCGATGGAATGGCTGTGGGCGAGTTTGGCGGCGTTGCGACCTTCCCGCATTGTGCGTTCGCGGACACGGCGAGCCTCGTCGGGGTCGAGTCCGGCCGTCGTGGTGACCTGTTTGATGGCGACGTCGCGGTGCAGCAGGGTGTCCCGTGCGAGCCAGACCGCGCCCATTCCACCGCCGCCCAGTTTGGATCGCAGGCGGTATCTTCCGGCCACCAGGTATTCGGGTCCGATGCCCCTTTCGCTCTGCTCCTGCTCCATCACGCGTTCAGGTTAGAGGATTGCGCGGACACGGGATGCGCGACGGTCCTGACCTGGCCATTCGGGGTCCACTTGACGGGCCTCCACCGACCGGCTTTACTTGAAATGAGTTCGAAAATACGTTCGAACAAAGCGTCTGTTCGAGCCGCGTCTTCCCCGTGGTTGCCGACCGCTGTTGGTGCCGAGTGTCAGGGGTGTCGAGTTGGCTGAAGTGGCCGGCGAGCCGGGGTTTCCGGTGCCGGGGTCTCCCGAGTTGTCCGGGCTGTCCCGGCAGGAGCGTCTGGACTACCTCCGACGACGGATGGCCGCTGTCCCCGCGCGCGGTGAATCGGTGGCGAGCCGCGCCCCGGTGGAGAGTGCGTTCCCCGCGGCGGGCACTTCCGCAGCACCCGATTCCCACGCCGCCGGGGTACTCCCGGTTCCGGCTGCGCTGGCCGAACTCCTTCCCCGGGGTGGGCTGGTGCGCGGTTCGGTGGTGTCGGTGTCGGGTGCCACCTCGCTCCTGCTGGGGTTGGTCGCGTCCGTGACCGCGGGCGGCGGACACGTCGCGGTGATCGGGCATCCCCGGCTCGGGGTGCTGGCAGCGGTCGAGATGGGGGCGCAGCTGGAACGGCTGGCCCTGATCCCCGACCCGGGTGCCGATCCGGTGGAGATCGCGGCGGTGCTGCTGGACGGAATGGATCTGGTGGTGCTCGGACTGGGAGGGGCGTCGGTGGCGCCGTCCCGGGCGCGTGCGGTGGTGGCCCGGGCCCGGAGCAAGGGGTCGACCCTGGTCGTCACGGACGGGCACTGGGACGGCGCGGAGATGCGGCTGGAAGCCCGGGTGCGCGGTTACGCCGGACTGGGCAACGGATCTCAGGACCGGGGATGCGGGCGGTTGCGTTCCCTCAGCCTGGCGGTGTGCGCCCGGGGGCGGTCGTTCCAGCCGCGCACCACCCGGTTGGACGTGCGGTCGGCGCAGGGCCGGGTGGAATGGGTGAGTACTCCGGAACCGGTGGTGTCCCTCGAGGCAGCCCCCTTCCCGGCGCCGGTGGAGGTGGTGGGTCTGTGAGCCGGGTGCTGGCGTTGTGGTGCCCCGACTGGCCTGCGGTCGCGGCGGCAGCCGCCGCGGACCTCCCGCCGACTCATCCGGTGGCGGTGACGTCGGGCAATCGGGTGATCGCCTGCTCGGCGCCGGCCCGCGCGGACGGGGTGCGCAGAGGCCTGCGCCGCCGCGAGTCCCAGGCCCGGTGCCCCCGGTTGCACGTGGTGACAGCCGATCCCGACCGCGACGCGCGGCTGTTCGAGCCGGTCGCCTCGGCCGTCGACGCGGTGGCGCCCGGTGTCGAGGTGCTGCGGCCCGGTCTGGTGGTGCTGTCCGCTCGCGGCGTCGCCCGGTACTTCGGTTCGGAGGAAGCCGCCGCGGAGCGGTTGGTGGACCAGGTGTCGGCGGTGGGGGTGGAGTGTCAGGTCGGTATCGCCGATCAGCTGTCCACGGCTGTGATCGCCGCGCGCAGAGCAACTCTCGTGCCACCCGGCGAGGGGGCCGCCTTCCTGGAACCGCTCCCGATGCGAGAACTGGCCGCCGAGCCGAGCCTCGCGGCACCTCACCGCGGTGAGCTGGTCGATCTGCTGCACCGGCTCGGGTTGCGCACGATCGGCAGTTTCGCCGCGCTGTCGGCGGGCGATGTGGCCTCGCGGTTCGGAACCGATGCGGTGCTGGCGCATCGGGCCGCGCGGAGTGAGCCGGAGCGTCCCCCGTCGGGGCGGTCGCTACCTCCCGACCTGGAGGTCGAGGAACGCTGCGATCCCGTCATCGAACGTGTCGACGCCGCCGCCTTCGCGGGTCGTGCGCTGGCGGAGAAACTTCATCGCACACTGTCGGACGCCGCGGTGGCCTGCACCCGGCTGTCGATCTCGGCGAGCACCGGCAACGGTGAGCAACTGTCCCGGATCTGGAGGTGTGCGGAACCGTTGACCCCGGAGGCGACGGCGGACCGGGTGCGGTGGCAGCTGGACGGGTGGCTGACCGGGCGCAGCGAGAAGCGGCCCACCGCCGGTATCGCCGTCCTGCGGCTCGAACCGGTGGAAGTGGTGGCGGCCGGCGCCCTGCAGCTGGGGCTGTGGGGTGGGGTCGGTGACCAGGATGAGCGGGCCCGGCGGGCTCTGGTGCGGGTGCAGGGCCTGCTCGGCGGGGAAGCCGTGCAGGTGGGGGTCCTCAGCGGTGGGCGGGGCCCGGCGGAGCGCATCACGTTGCTGCCGTTGGGCGACGAGTTGATTCCGCGCAACGATCCGTCGGAGCCGTGGCCGGGCACGTTGCCGGAACCGGCGCCTGCCGCGGTGCTGACCGCATATCCGGAGGTGTGGATGTCGGACGAGCGGGGTATGGCTGTGACGGTCACGGAACGTGGTGTGTTCAGCGCGCCTCCCGCGCGGTTGCGGTGGGGGAGCCGAGAGTGGGCGGTGTGCGGATGGGCCGGACCGTGGCCGGTGGACGAGCGGTGGTGGGACCCTCCGGCCGCCCGGACGGCGGCCCGGGCCCAGGTGCTGCTGGAAGAGTCGCGGGCGCTGCTGGTGATCTGCACGGCAGGCCGCTGGTCGGTGGAGGGAATCTATGAGTGACACAGAGCGGGACGCGCCGCACCGCAGGGTCGTCGTCCAGGAATTGACGAGCCTCGACGGGTTCGTCGCCGGGCGGTCCGGCGAGCTGGACTTCTTCGATGCGGTGCCGGATTACGGTGAGGTGGACCGGTACAACCTGCATCTGCTCGCCGACACGGACCTCGCCCTGCTGGGGCGGAAGACGTATCAGATGTTCTCGGACTACTGGCCCACCGAACAGGCGCAGGGTGAGGTCGTGGCCGAGACCGTCAACTCGATCCCGAAACTCGTGTTCTCCTCGACGCTGGACAGTGCGCCGTGGGGCGATAGGGAGCCGGCGCGGCTGTGGCCGGGCGACGCCGTCGAGCGGGTGCAGCAACTCCGGCAGGAGCCCGGTGGCGACATGATCGTCTGGGGGAGCATCACCCTGGCGCGGGCGCTGCTCGCCGCCGAACGGGTCGACGAATCCAGTTGCACGTGGTGCCGATCCTTCTGGGGCACGGGCGCAGGCTCCTCGACGAGGACACCGGGATGCATGCGCTGACGTTGCTGGAGTCGAAGGGGTACGACTCCGGGGTCGTCACGTTGCGTTATCGGGTGGGGCGGGCGGCGTAACCCGCCCAGCCGGCCTCCCTTGCGAACCGACCGTTCGAAATGCTTTGCTGTGCAGAGGGTCGCGTGCCGGTGGCGGACAGCGTCAGGCATGGAGGCCGGCCACAGTCGCACGTCGGCTCGTGGCATACCCCGAAAGGGTCGACTGTGACCATTTCTTTCAACCACACCATCGTCGCTGCCAAGAACAAGCAGGAGTCGGCGACGTTCTTCACCGCATTGTCGGACTGCCGGACGCCGTGCCTGCCGGCCATTTCCTGGCGGTCGCCCTCGACAACGGGGTGTCTCTCGACTTCGCGGAACCGCCGATCGAATTCCAGCCGCAGCACTATGCGTTCCTCGTCGGAGAGGACGACTTCGACCGGATCTACGGTCTGATCGTCGAGTGGGGTCTCGATCACTGGGCGGATCCGCGGCAGACGTTGCCGGGCACCATCAACACCAACGACGGCGGGCGGGGCGTCTACTTCCTCGACCCGTCGGGTCACTATCTGGAGATCATCACCCGCCCGTACGGGTCGGGCGGGTAGTCCGCGGCCGTCGCTAGTCTGGATTCTCGTGGAGACGAGCAGGACTACCCCGACGCGCGCCGGTATCGAGATCGCCTACCGAGACAGTGACGAGTCCTCGGTGCCGGGGCCGTCGGACGTCCATCCCGTGCCGGTGGTTCTGGTGCACGGGATGGGCGGTGACGGCGGCACCTGGGACCGATTCGCCCGCGCACTCGCCGCCCGCGGGCGACGCGTCCTCGTCCTGGATCTGCGGGGACACGGTCGCAGTGCCCGCGCCGCGTCGTATCTGTTCGAGGAGTTCGGCGCCGACGTGGTGGAGGTGTGCGACAACCTCGGGCTGACGCGGGTGGATCTCGTCGGGCATTCGCTCGGTGGTCATGCCGCGTCGCTCGCGGCCCAGGCCCGGCCCGGGCTGGTTCGCCGCCTGGTGATCGAGGAGGCCCCGGTCCCGTTGCGTCCCGGTGATCCGGAACAGGTCTTCGCGAATCGGCTGCCGTCGCTGCCGGAACTGTGGCACGCGACGACGAGCCTGATCCGGCATCCGCGGGCCGCGTTCGCCTTCGATCGGTCGATGACGGGCTCGGCGCTCGAGCAGTTCCGCCGCCCGGATCCGTTGTGGTGGGACAGATTGCCGGATATCGAGGCCGACACGCTGATCCTGCGGGGCGGTCCGGGTGGAATGGTGGATCCGCGCAGACTCGAGTCCGCCGTGGCGGGGATACCGAACTGCCGGGTGGTGGTGTTCCGCAGCGGGCACAGCATTCACCGCGATCGTTACGACGACTTCGCGGCGGCGGTCCTGCCGTTCCTGATGAAGCCCGAGGCGAGCTGACAAAAAGTCCGAAAATGTAAACCGCGACGGTTGCGACAGGACTAGCGTGGGAACCGAAGCGGGGGCTCGGAACGAGCCGGTTGTCAGACGAGCGCCCCGAAGCTGCGGGGCGTCCGACGACGTCGTCCGCACGTCCGGAAGAAGGCCAACGATGTCGACACTCACGCCCGGACGCCCCTACGCGCCCGGCAGGCAAGGGTTCAGCTCGCTCCGCGCCGGGGGCCTCAACTGGGATGCGTTCCCGTTGCGGCTGTTCACGAAGGGCAACGCCAAGTTCTGGAACCCCACGGACCTCGACTTCGGCCGGGACGCGGAGGACTGGGAGGGGCTGAACTCGGAGCAGCAGCGCAACTCCACGTATCTGGTCGCACAGTTCATCGCCGGTGAGGAAGCGGTCACCGAGGACATCCAGCCGTTCATGAAGGCGATGGCCGCCGAGGGGCGCTTCGGGGACGAGATGTACCTGACGCAGTTCTGTTTCGAGGAGGCCAAGCACACCCAGGTGTTCCGGTTGTGGATGGACGCGGTGGGCCTGACACGCGACCTGCACCCCTTCGTCGCCGAGAACCCGTACTACCGGCAGTTGTTCTACGAGGAGTTGCCGGGATCGTTGAAAGTGCTCGAGACCGATCCCAGCCCGGCCAATCAGGTGCGGGCGAGCGTCACCTACAACCACGTTATCGAGGGCAGTCTCGCGCTCACCGGGTACTACGCCTGGCAGAAGGTGTGCACGACGCGCGGGATCCTGCCGGGCATGCAGGAACTCGTCCGCAGGATCGGCGACGACGAACGACGCCACATGGCGTGGGGAACGTTCACCTGTCGCCGGCACGTCGCCGCCGACGACGGCAACTGGGGCGTCGTCCAGGAGCGGATGGCGGAGCTGATGCCGATGGCACTGGGCATGATCGACTGGGTCAACAAGCAATTCGAGGTCCAGCCGTACGGGCTCGACGACCAGGAGTTCATCGCGTACGCCGCAGACCGGGCGCAGCGCCGCCTGGGTGCGATCGAGTCTGCGCGGGGACGCCCGGTCGAGGAGATCGATCTGGATTACTCACCCGAGGCCCTCGAGGAGAAGTTCGGCGAGGAGGATGCCAAGGCGATGTCCGAGGCTGCGGGCTGAGGCACGCGTCGCGGTGGCAGATGGCAGGATCGGCTCATGGCGCTCACCGCACTCGACCGCAGACTCATCGGCTGGTCTGCAGCATTCGTGATCTCGCAGGCGAACATCGTCCGGCTGCTCGGCCCGGTGGCACCCCGGCTCGCCGACATCCAGACGGCCCGCTCCGCCCGGTCCTACACGGCGATCCTCGACGGTATGACGGCCGCCGACACGGCGCGCTACCGCAGCCACTACTACCCGGACTTCGTCCATCCCGTGATCTACGCGGTCGCGTTGCGCACGGGCGCGCGACGACTGGCGGAGCTGACACCACTCTCGACCAGAACGCAGAGGGTGCTGGCGGCGGCCCCGGTGATCTCCGCGGCAGGCGATTACGCCGAGAACGTCGTCGGGCTGTATCTGCTGTCTCATCGCGAGCACATCACCGACGTGACCGTGCGGACCACCAGTGCGGTCAGCGTCACCAAATGGGTGCTGGCGCTCGGGGCGCTCGGATATCTCTCCCAGGGATTCGTCCGGGTCTGGGCGGGAAAGCTGTTCTCCCGCTAGATTCGGGCACATGTGTGCTGCCGAGCTCAGCGTCGAGTACTTCCCCGGTCAGGCCGAGTTCCGGGAATGGCTCGGCGCTCATCACGACTCCTCACCTGGCATCTGGCTGAAGATGGCCAAGAAGGGGTCGGCGCATTCGTCGATCAAATACGACCAGGCCCTCGAGGTCGCGCTGTGCTACGGCTGGATCGACAGCCAGGTCCGTCGCGTCGACGACGACTTCTTCGTGCAGCGGTTCACCCCGCGCTCGTCGCGAAGTCCGTGGTCGAAGCGGAACCGGGAGTTCGCGGAGAAACTCGCCGAGGCCGGTCTCCTCGAGACGGCGGGCGCGGCGGAGGTGGAGCGGGCCAGGGCAGACGGCCGCTGGGACCGCGCGTACGCGGGACAGAAGGCGGCGGAGATACCGCAGGACTTCCTGGACGCCCTCGCGCAGGACCCCGAGGCCGAGGCCTTCTACGCGACACTCGACAGCCACAACCGGTACGCCGTCTACTACCGCCTGCAGGACGCCACCCGCCCGGAGACGCGTGCCCGCCGCATCGAGAAGTTCGTCCAGCAGTTGTCGGAGCGCAGGAAGTTCCATGACTGACCGATTTTCGCGACTGACACAATGGCACCGTGCCTGACACGATCACCGCCACCTGCTCCGCGCTGTCCGCGACCGACGAACCCCTCGCGGGCACCGCTGCGCACGTCACGGGCTGGGTGTGCCTGGAGTTCCCCGGTGCGTGGGGCCGGGACGTACTCGACGGCACCGCGCTCGGACCGGACCTGGCCCGTGAGCTCGACGCCCGCGCCGACGCCGCAGGCGTACGGGTCATGTTCATCCGCCGACCGGGCCGCAGCACCGCGGATCCGGATCGGCGAACGGTGCTGCTGGCGCAGTCGCATCCCGCGCGGTCGTGGTGCGAGCGGCTCGAGATCGCCTTCCCGGAAGACCTGCTCGACCTGGACCTCGGGCTGATCGCGGGAACCGCGCCCGGTCTGGGCACACCGGTGACGGACCCGGTCGTCCTGGTGTGCGCGCACGGGAAGCGGGACCAGTGCTGCGCCGTCCTCGGACGGCCGGTCGCGGCCGGCCTTGCCGCGGAGTTCGGCGACGCGGTGTGGGAGTGCTCGCACACGGGTGGGCATCGTTTCGCGCCGTCGCTGATCCTGCTGCCGACGGGCTACACCTATGGCCGGCTGTCGACGCAGGAGAGTGTCGACGCGGTCCGCGCCGCCGCCCGGGGCGAGGTATACCCGACCGGGCTGCGCGGCCGCAGTTGCTGGGACGCGCCGGGGCAGGTGGCGGAACTCGCCGTCCGCGATCTCGTGGACGCGACCGCGGACGAGCTCGCGGTGGACGCGAACTCGGTTGTCGCGCATCGCGACGGGCGCCGCTGGGTCGTCGAGCTGGAGGAGCGGGAACTGCCGCCCCGGCCGGCGAGTTGCGGGGCGGCACCGAAGCCGGTGCGACCCGTCGTCGCCACCGGAGTCCGCGCCCTCGCCCCCTGAGGCGGTCACCAATGGGTGCCGGGCACCAGCCTTCCGACCTTCCGGGCGGCGCGGCCGAGCACCGACGACGTGTGGTGCCGGGGTTCCGGCGTGTGCTGATTCGCCGGTGCTGCGTCGTCCGTGCTCTGCCCCTTCGCCGCCGGGGAATCGGGGAACATGCGATACATCTGGTGCATCACGCGATCCTTGACGGCGGGTGCGAAGAGGTGGCCGAGTTCCCCGAGTGTGCCGGTCGGGACGTCGATGCGTTTGGGACGTTCGATGAGCGCCCGGACGACCATCGCGGCCGCCTTCTCCGGGGAGGTGATCGGTCCGACGTTGTACCGGCCGGTGGGCGCGATCATCGGCGTCTCGACCAGCGGCATGTGGATGGTGGTGAACGTGATTCCGTCCGAGAGGGTTTCGGACGCCGCGACGTCGGTGAAGCCGTCGAGGGCCGACTTGCTGGCAATGTAGGCGGCGAACCGCGGCGTCGCGCCCTGGACCCCGGCGCTGCTGATGTTGACGATGTGCCCGAACCGCCGCTCACGCATCTGCGGGAGGAAGGCGAGGACGAGCCGGACCGCGCCGAAGTAGTTGACGGCCATGGTCCGCTCGAAATCGTGGAGCCGGTCCGTGGAGTGGTAGAGGCCTCGCCGGATCGACCGGCCGGCGTTGTTGACGAGCATGTCGACGTGATGGTGTTCGGCGAGAACAGCTTTGACGGTGTGCTCGACCGACTCGTCGTCGGTGATGTCGCAGGGGTAGCCGTAGGCGTCGCCACCCGTCGCGCGGATCTCGGCCACCACGGCGTCGAGTTCCTCGGTGCGCCGGGCGAGGAGGATGACCTTTGCGCCCTTGCGGGCCGTCGCGATCGCGGAACTCCGGCCGATCCCGGACGACGCCCCGGTGATCACCACATGCCTGCCCACGAGCGGTCCGGCGGGATGGGGCCGGCGCGCCCGATCCGGGTCGAGGTTCTCGCGCCAATACGACCACAGCCGGTCGGCGTACGACGCGAACCGCGGGACGTCGATGCCTGTGCCGCGCAGCGCCTCCCGGGTGTCGTCGTTCACGAACACCGTGGGCAGGGTCATGTTCTCGACGAGCACCGGCGGGATGCCGAGGGCGCCGAGCACCACCTTGCGGCCCGTGCCGAGGGCCGAGTCGGGGGTGGGAGTGAGGAAGGGGCGGACGAGTCCGCCGGGTAGTCCGGCCGCGGGATGCGGTGCGCCGGCGGCCTTGGCGAGCGCGGCATAGATCTCGCGGACCGGCTGTGGACGCGGATTGACGAGATGGAACGTCTGGCCGTCCCTTCCCGGCGCCGACATCAGCTCCACGATGGCCGCGGCCACGTAGTCGACGGGTACGACGTTGGTCGATCCGATCCGGGGGACGGCCACGGGCAGGGCCGCGGGGAGTTTCGCGAGCCCCGCGATCGCGGGGAAGAGGTAGTACGGGCCGTCGATCTTGTCCATCTCGCCGGTGACCGAACTGCCGACCACCGCTGAGGGGCGGTAGATGCGCCACCGCAGGCCCTCGGCTTCCCGGACCAGCTTCTCCGCCTCGAACTTGGTGCGGTGGTACGGGGTGGGGAATCCCTGACCGAG
Organism: Rhodococcus sp. NPDC127593; assembly: GCF_042671975.1. Taxonomy (NCBI): domain Bacteria; kingdom Bacillati; phylum Actinomycetota; class Actinomycetes; order Mycobacteriales; family Nocardiaceae; genus Rhodococcus; species Rhodococcus sp. NPDC127593. Next base: position 152,116 of record NZ_JBHXWI010000009.1, read on the forward strand.
ATCGAAATCGGTTTCCCTGAACGGACCCTCGTGATCCCCCGCGACGGCGATGGACGAGACGTGGTGCAGAGTCGCATCCAGTTCCCGGGCCAGCGCGATCACCGAGCGGGTGCCGTCGACGTTCGTGGTGGCCTGTTCGTCGCCCGCCGTGAGGTCGTAGATCGCGCCGAGGTGCAGGACGTGGTCGGCCACCTGCGCCGAGGTGAGTCCGAGGCCGGGCTCGGTCAGGTCGCCGATCAGTGGATGCACCCGTTCGCCGCCCGGCATGCCGTCGACGAGCGCCTCCCATCGTGCGACGGACGCGCGCCGGACGAGGACGTGGATCTCGGCTGATTCGTCGCGGTCGAGGATCAGGGGCAGCACGTGCCGGCCCAGGAATCCGGTTCCGCCGGTGACGAGGTAGGTGGCCATGACCCGAACTTACTCCAAAGTAAGATAATGCACTAGTGGCCCAGACCCACCTTGGCGTGCACCTTCTTCATCCAGGCCGGGGCCCACCAGTTGGCCTCGCCCATCAGCTTCACGAGGGACGGAACGAGGAGCATGCGGACCACCGTCGCGTCGACGAGGAGCGCGACGATCATGCCCACACCGAGGAACCTCATGATCGACAGACCGGAGATGGTGAACGCTCCGGTCACCACCACGAGCAGCAGCGCCGCGGCCGTCACGATGCGGCCGGTGCGCTCGGTGCCGAAGCGCACCGCCTCCTCCGTGGTCGCGCCCGCCGCGTGCGCCTCGACCATGCGTGACATCAGGAACACCTCGTAGTCGGTCGACAGGCCGAAGACCACGGCGAGGATGAGGACCACGAACGTCGCCTCGAGCGGTGCCGGACTGACCCCGAGCAGACTCGCGCCGTTGCCCAGCTCGAAGATCCACGTGAGCACACCGAACGTGGCGGCGAGGCTCAGGCCCGCCATCGCGACCGCCTTGATCGGCAGCACCACCGAGCCGAACGCCAGGAACAGCAACACGAGCGTCGAGCCCACCATGATCGCGATCATGACCGGCATCCAGTGCACGATCGCCGCGTTCCCGTCGTCGACGGTCGCCTGACCGCCGCCGACGAGGAGTTCGGTTCCCTCGGGCGGCGCGATGGCACGGAGACCGTCCACCGCGGCGCTCTGGTCGTCGGTGGTGACACCCTCGGAGTAGACGGCCTGGACCGCAACCAGTCCGTTGCCGGACGCCACGACGGTGGCCGCCCCGATGCCCTCCACCTGGCCGGCGGCCTGGGCGACCGCGACGCCGTCGGCGGCCGTCGGGGCCGCGCCGTCGGTGCCCCTGACGATGAGGGTTGCGCCGTTTCCGGTGGTGGGAAATTCGGTGGTGAGAGTGTCGGTGGCGATGCGGGCGGGGTCGTTCTCCGGCAGCGCCGTGTACGTGACCTCGCCGAGGGACGCGCTGAGCAGGGGCGAGGCGAGGACCATCAACCCCGCGACGATGCCGACCGCGATGGCGACCGGCCGCCGCATCACCCACGTGACGACGGAGCCCCAGAACTTACGGGCGCGAACCTCACCACGCTGCGCCGCATCCTTGCGCCACGTCAGTGCATTGATGCGGTGTCCCAGGATCGCGAGCAGCGCCGGGACCGCGGTGAGCGACAGCAGCGCCGCGCTCGCGACCGCGGCCATCGCGCCGAACCCGAGCGACTTGATCACGTCCTGCGGAAACACGAGCATGCCCGAGAACGCGCACACGAGAAGCAGACCGGAGAACAACACGGTGCGGCCCGCGGTCAGCACAGTGCGCCGGGTCGCCTCGGCGACGTCGGCGCCGGACTCGAGTTCCTCGCGGAAACGTCCGACGATGAACAGGCCGTAGTCGATCGCGAGCCCCAGGCCGAGTAGGGACGCCACGTTGATCGCGAACGAACTGACATCGGTGAACAGGGTCAGCAGGCGCAGAGTGGCCAGGGCGCTGAAGATCGAGAGCAGCCCGACGAACACCGGAACGGCCGCGGCCACCAGTCCGCCGAAGATGAAGACCAGCAACACGAGCGTGATCGGAAGCGCGATCGCCTCGGCCAGCACCAGGTCCTGTTGCAGCCGGTTGTTGAACGCGACACCCACCACCGAATTGCCCGCGAACTCGGTGTCGATGCCCTCCACCTCGAGCTTGGGTAGCAGGTCGTTGAACGTGGCGGCCGTGATCCCGGCGTCGGGGTCGACGGTGATCGCGGCCGACGCCTTGGTGCCGTCCTGCGACACCATCAGCTGCTTCCTCGTCGCGTCCGCGGTCCAGTACGACGTCACCGAATACGTCGGCACCTCGGCGGCGAACCGGTCGAGACTCGCGGTGACCTCGGGGCCGATGTCGTCCAGGGTCTTCCCGTCGGGTGCGGTGTAGATGGCGATGATGTCCGGCGTCTGCGGACCCAGGTTGTCCTGGACGATCCGGGCCACCTCGGCGGATTCGCTACCGGGATCGGTGAACCCGCCCGAGCTGAGTTTCGCGAAGACACCGGTGCCCCACACGCCGCTCACCAGAACGGCGACGACGGCGAGGCTCAGGACCCACCATTTGCGTGAAACAACGGTAGAGGCCCAACGAGTCATGCGTCATCTCCGGCTTGTCTGGGGCGGGCAACTGCGACTGCCGACTGTAGTGCGGATCGGGGTGACACCGGCGGGGGTGTGACGCGGCTCCCGGCAAATCGTGCATACTCGGCATCGCACTTGCAGCCACACACACGGGGGAAGCCGGGCCGAATCCGGCGCTGACCCGCAACGGGGCGAGCACCCAGGAACCACGGCTGTCCGCGGGACTGACTGTGCGCGAATTCGTTTCCTCGGGCGCGACGGTCTGGCGATCGTCGTGACCATGCACGACCTCCGGCTGGCCGTCGAGTACTGCGACACGCTGGCCGTGATGCACGATGGACGGATGATCAGCATCGGTCCGCCTGCCGACGTGCTCGACGACGCCGTGCTCGGCGGGGTGTTCGGCATCCGCGCCGCCGTGCGGTCGACGCCGCGGCTGTCGATGGAGATCCTGGGGTTGGCCGATGGATGAGCAACTGCGGCGTGCGTACGAACTGACCGCCCGCCGCGTCCCGATGATCGCCGACCAGATCGGGCACCGCGGCGTCGCCGCGTTCCCGGCCGTGCGCCTGACCGATCCCGGCTGGCTCGCGGACCGGGTCGCGGACACGGCGAGGCGGTGGGGCAGCGACGACCCCCGGGTCAACGGCACCCTGTGGTGGTACTCGGCCAGCTCGACACTGACCGGGATTCCGATCGCGACCGCGCTCGTCACGGGTGCCGCCGCCCGGCCGAGGCTCGGCGACGCCGTGGCATTCCTGCGGGACGACGGGTATCTCGGCGGCCTGACCGCGTCGTCGGCGCTGCCGGTCACCGAGGGGCTGTCCGAGTTGGCGTCCGAGATGGCCGCGGCGCTGACGCCGATCATCGACGCTCTCGCCGCGGCGTCCGGGGTGCGGCAGGCCGCGATGTGGGCGATCACGACGGATTCGATCGCCAACCGGGCGCTCGACGCGGGAACGGCGTGCGGTGATCGCGCACGCGGCAGCATCTTCGCCCGGGGGCTGGTGGACGCACTCCGCCGCGTCGGTGTGGTGATGCCGGACCCGCGGTTCGTCGACGTCCGGGCCGGGACACTGTCGCGCCGGTTCACGCAGCGGGCGTCGTGCTGCCTGATCTACGAGACCCCGGGGTCGGGCAAGTGTGTGAGCTGCCCGAGGAGGCCGGCCGAGGACCGTTTGAGAGGTCTGGCCGCGCTCGTGACGTAAGTCCGGGTGACCCGCGTTGACCGGTCCGCGCGTGTGATGGCAGACTGAAAGCGTTCGAACTCCCGTTCGAATGATGCATCTTCCCCGGCGGCATCTTCCATGGTTTCGGCACGGCACGTGCGCGACATGAAGAGGTGTGCCAGATGGGTTGGGGAAACGGTCCGCCGACGTGGTCCGAGATGGAGCGCGTCCTGTCGGGCAGGCCGGGGCGGGTCAGCCCGGAGTCGCTGTATCCGGGCGACGGCGGCGACAGCCCCGCGTGGTCGCGCAAACGGGGGGAGTACCGCGCGGGCCCGCAGGAGCGCACCGGCTCCACCGTTCCGTACGCCGAACTCCACGCGCACTCGGCGTTCAGTTTCCTCGACGGCGCCTCCCCACCGGAAGAGTTGGTGGAGGAGGCCGTCCGGCTCGGTCTCGAGGCCATCGCACTGACCGACCACGACGGGTTCTACGGTGTGGTCCGGTTCGCGGAGGCGGCGAAGGAACTGAACATGCGCACCGTGTTCGGGTCCGAACTGACGTTGGACGACGCGCACCTGCTGGTGCTGGCGCGAGGTCAGGAGGGGTACCGGCGGCTCTCCCGGGAGATCGCGGCGGCGCATCTCGCGGGCGGGGAGAAGGGCACACTGCGCTACGACCTCGACCGTCTCACCGACGCGGCCGGGGGGCACTGGCAGATCCTGACCGGGTGCCGGAAAGGGCATGTGCGGCAGGCGCTGGCCGACGGTGGCCCGGATGCTGCGGCCGCCCGGCTGCGGGAGCTGATCGACCGGTTCGGCGCCGACCGGGTCACGGTGGAACTCACCCATCACGGCATCGCGGAGGACGGTGAGCGCAACGCCGACCTCGCCGAACTCGCACAGCAGCACGGACTTCGGGTGATCGCGTCCACGGCGGCGCACTTCGCGGGACCGCCGCGCCGGAGACTGGCCATGGCGATGGCCGCCGTCCGGGCCCGGCAGAGCCTCGACGACGCGGCCGGGCACCTGGCGCCTGCCGGGGGAGCGCACCTGCGGTCCGGTGAGGAGATGGCGCACCTCTTCGCCGCGTACCCGGAAGCCGTCCGCGGTGCCGCGGACCTCGGGCTGGAGTGTGCGTTCGACCTGCGGCTCATCGCGCCGCAACTGCCACCGTTCGACGTTCCGGGTGGGCACACCGAGGCGAGCTGGCTGCGTCAGCTCACGATGGACGGGGCCCGCCGCCGCTACGGTGCGCCGGCGGACCGCCCGGAGGCCTACCGGCAGATCGAGCACGAACTGGACATCATCACCGGGCTGAACTTCCCGGGCTACTTCCTGGTGGTCCACGACATCGTGTCGTTCTGCAAGAACAACGACATCCTCTGCCAGGGAAGGGGTTCGGCGGCCAACTCCGCCGTCTGCTACGCCATCGGCATCACCAACGTGGATCCCGTCCGCAACAAGCTGTTGTTCGAACGTTTCCTCTCGCCCGAACGCGACGGCCCCCCGGACATCGACGTCGACATCGAATCCGATCGGCGGGAGGAGGCCATCCAGCACGTGTACGCCAAGTACGGACGCCAGTACGCGGCGCAGGTGGCGAATGTCATCACGTACCGCGGAAAGTCCTCGGTGCGGGACATGGCCCGGGCGCTGGGTTTCTCGCAGGGGCAGCAGGACGCGTGGAGCAAACAGGTCAGCCGCTGGGGTGGCATCGGGAAGGAGGTCGGCACCGACATTCCGCCGGCCGTCCTCGAACTGGCCGCTCAGATCGAGGGGTTTCCGCGGCACCTCGGCATCCACTCGGGCGGCATGGTGATCTGCGACCGGCCGATCGCCGACGTGTGCCCGGTGGAGTGGGCGCGCATGGAGAACCGCAGTGTTCTGCAGTGGGACAAGGACGATTGCGCGGCGGTGGGTCTGGTGAAGTTCGACATGCTGGGCCTCGGCATGCTCTCCGCGCTGCACTACATGATGGACCTCGTGGCCGAGCACAAGGGGATCGAGGTGGATCTGGCGCAGCTGGACCTCTCCGAGGAGGCCGTCTACGAGATGTTGCAGCGGGCGGACTCGGTGGGGGTGTTCCAGGTGGAGTCACGGGCCCAGATGGCCACCCTGCCGAGGCTGAAACCACGGAACTTCTACGACCTGGTGGTGGAGGTGGCGCTCATCCGCCCCGGTCCGATCCAGGGCGGATCGGTGCACCCGTACATCCGCCGCCGCAACAAGCTCGAACCGGTGACCTACGACCACCCGTCCCTGGAGAAGGCGCTGAAGCGGACGCTGGGTGTGCCGCTGTTCCAGGAGCAGTTGATGCAGATGGCGGTTGACGTGGCGGGTTTCAGTCCGGCCGAGGCCGACCAGCTCCGCCGGGCTATGGGGTCCAAGCGGTCGCCCGAGAAGATGGAACGGCTGAGGGGGCGGCTCTACCAGGGCATGCGGGAGATGCACGGGATCGGGGACGACGTGGCCGACCGGATCTACGAGAAGCTGTACGCGTTCGCGAATTTCGGTTTCCCCGAAAGTCATTCGCAGAGCTTCGCCGCCCTGGTGTTCTATTCGTCGTGGTTCAAGCTGCATCACCCGGCGGCGTTCTGCGCCGGTCTGCTGCGGGCGCAGCCGATGGGGTTCTACTCGCCGCAGTCGCTGGTGGCCGACGCCCGCAGGCACGGGGTGCAGGTGCACGGCGCGGACATCAATGCAAGTCTTGCGCACGCCACCGTCGAGGCAGGCGGGACGGAGGTACGTCTCGGGCTCGGGGAGGTGCGGCACATCGGCACCTCGCTGGCCGAGCGAATCGTCGAATCGCGCGGCGACGGAGGGCCGTACACGTCGTTCCTCGACCTCACCGGCCGGGTGGAACTGAGCACGGCGCAAGCCGAATCACTGGCTACCGCAGGTGCTCTCGACAGTTTCGGGTTGTCCCGCCGGGAGGCGTTGTGGGCGGCAGGCGCCGCGGCGGGGGAGCGCCGCGACCGGCTGCCGGGGATCGGGGCGTCCACCCGCGCGCCGACCCTGCCGGGAATGAGCGATCTGGAACTGGCCGCGGCCGACGTGTGGGCCACCGGGGTGTCACCGGACACGTACCCCACCCAGTTCCTGCGCCCGCAACTCGACGCGCTCGGGGTGATCCCGGCGGCGCACCTGCTCGATGTCCCCGACGGCGATCGGGTTCTGGTGGGTGGGGCGGTGACCCACCGGCAGCGCCCGGCGACGGCCGCGGGGGTCACGTTCATCAACCTGGAGGACGAGACCGGGATGGTCAACGTGGTGTGTTCGGTGGGGTTGTGGGTGAAATACCGCAAGCTCGCCAACACGGCGCCCGCACTGCTGGTCCGCGGCAAGGTGCAGAACGCGGAGGGGGCGGTGACGGTGGTGGCGGATCGGCTGCAGCTGATGGATTTGCGGGTGTCCGCCAAATCCAGGGACTTCAGATGAGCCCGCACCGCTAGCATTCGGACATGAGGAGATACGTCTTGTCGGCGATCGTCGTGGCTTCGCTGGCGCTCGCGGGGTGTGGTGGGACCGGCAGCGACTCCTCCCAGCAGACTCCCGCCCCGTCGCCCGGGAACTCGAGCCAGATGGAAATCGGTGGGGCAGTGCAGGCGCCCGCGAAAGACCAGGCCCCCACCGACCGCCAGGAGATCGTGACCGGTCAGGTCGCGCTCACCGCGGACGACCCGGTGGCCGTCGGCAGGCAGATCGTGGACAGGGTCGACGATCTGGGCGGACGCGTCGACCAGCTCACCGAACAGCCGGGCTCCGACGACCAGGACGCGAGCAGTTCCCTGACCATCCGGGTACCCGCCGACTCGCTCACCCGGACGTTGGACGATCTGCGGGAACTGGGCAAGGTCACCAGCGTCAGCGTCACGAAGAGCGACGTGACGATGCAGTCGCAGGATCTCGACGCCCGGATCGGCGCATTGACGGCGTCCGTCACCCGGCTACAGGGGCTCATCACGTCGGCAGCGAACACCGCGGACCTGATCGAGGCCGAGAGGGCGTTGTCGGAGCGTCAGGGCGAACTGGACAGCCTCACCGCCCAGAAGCGGACGCTGAGCGACCAGGTGGCACTGGCCACACTCATGATCGACGTCACCTCCACGGATGCCGAGCAGCCCAGTCCCGGTCCGGACAACTTCTGGGAAGGCGTCGTCGCGGGCTGGAACGCCCTGCTGTCCGCGATCAAGGGCGGCGCCGTGGTCGTGGGCGCGCTGATTCCGTGGTTCGGTTTCGTGGCCGTCATCGCACTGGTCGTGTACGGCGCGTACCGTCTGCGCCGGACGTACAACAGGCCGCCCGGCCCACCGTCGGGCCCGGCGCCGGAACGAGAAGAGGCGAAGACGCAATGATCGAAGTCGACCTGAATGCCCTGGACAGTGCATTGGCGTCGGGTGCCCCCGTCATCGACGTGCGCGAGGCCGACGAGTACGCCCAGGCGCGGGTGCCGGGTGTGACGCTGATTCCGCTCAGTGAGTTCGTCGCGCGCGTGGACGAGATCCCGGAGGCGGAGGTCGTCTACGTGATCTGCGGGGTGGGCGGCCGGAGCCTGCAGGCGGCGGAGTACCTGAACGCGCGGGGGATCAACGCCGTGTCGGTCGCGGGCGGGACGTCCGCGTGGATGCAGTCTGGACGCCCCGTCGAGTCGGGCGCCTGACACCCGAATCACGGTTCGCGGTCAGCGCGCCGCGCTGAGGGCGTGGGCCGCGGGATCGTCCCGGACCACGCGCCGACCCAGTTGCCCGGCGGCGTGCCGCAGTGTGCGGACCGCAACGGTGCCCCAGATCAGGACCAGCGCGCACCACAGCGTCAGGCCTGCGCCGACGATCACGACCGAGTCCAGCGCGACGCCAAGCGAGTTCGCGCCGAGCGCGCAGGTGCCGACGGGGAACGTGAAACTCCACCAGCTGGGGGTGAACGTCAACCCGCGGCGAAAGGCCCTGGCGGTCACCGTGACCAGCGTCACGAGGGTGAGGACGCCGAGTGCGCCGACAGTGGTCCCGTAGACCACGCCCACCGCGTGGAGCCAGGTGTGGCCGGATGCCCCGCCGAGCAGATTGATCGCCGCCACCGACTGTCCGATCACGCCGAGCGGAATCCAGAGCGTGGGCACGAGCGGGGTGTGGGGCAGCCCGTTGCTCAGCAGGTGGCGTCCGACGACGACGGCGACGGTCAGCGCGGCGCTCAGCGCCAGCGCGAACAGTGTGTAGCAGACCGCCAGCATCGCGATTTGCGGCGCGCCTTCCGGGAGGTGCTTGACCAGTGCGGCACCGGTGGCGGCCGACACCATGGGCGGCACGACGGGCATGAGCCAGGACGGCACCGGGGTCACCTGGTGGGGCCGGGTCAGCCGGCGCGCCATCACCACGTAGGTGGCGAGCCCGAAGACGGTCCCGATCGTCCACAGGGTGGCCGACGCGGCGACGGCGACACCGCCGAGAAGTTCGCGACCCGCGGATCCGGTGCCGGCGCCGACCGTCAGCACCGCCATCGACACGGCGCCGTAGAACGGGAACATCGTGTGGCTGCGCGCGTCCGCGAGTGCGTCGTCGCGGCGACGGATCCAGTGACGCACCAGTGCGGTCGTCAGCACCACGAGCAGCGTCGCGGCGATCAGCCAGAAGATCTCGGCGGCGGTCCGGGCCACCGGACCGCCGGCCGGAAATGCCGCGGCGACGACTGCGACGATGCCGGTGCCCATCACTGCTGCGAACCAATTCGGGGTCATACCTAGAGCTTGCCGACGCATCGTCGTGGCCGGTAGAAGGCTTGTCTTTGAATACCCACAAATCGCGTTTGTGGGACTAGCCTTGGGTTGTGCCGCTGTCTCCCCGAGTACCCGAACTCAGTGCCCTCGACGTCCTGCTGTCCGTCGAGCGGCTCGGAAGCATGGGGGCGGCGGGGCGCGAACACGGGCTCAGCCAGCAGGCCGTCAGCGCCCGGGTGCGTTCGGCCGAGCGCCAGTTCGGCATCAAGGTGTTCAGCCGTGGTGCCAGCGGGGTGCGGCCCACGTCGGAGGGCGCGCTCATCCTCGAATGGGCGAGCCACATCCTCGCCACGGCCGAGGAACTGGCGTCGGGAGTCGCGGCGCTGCGCGGCGAACGGCAGGCCGGGCTGACGGTGGCGGCCAGCATGACGATCGCCGAGTACCTGGTTCCCGGGTGGACCGTCGCGATGCGGCGCAAGTACCCGAACGTGGTCACCAACGTGCGGCTCCTCAACTCGTCCGAGGTGACCGCCCGGGTGCTGTCCGGTGAGGCGGATCTCGGGTTCGTCGAGGGTCCGGACATTCCGGCGGGACTGCAGGTGCGGGAGATCGGCCGCGACCACCTGGTGGTCGTGGTGCCGCCGGAACACGAATGGGTCCGACGGTCACCGATTCCCGTGTCCGAACTCGCCGCGACGCCGATGATCCAGCGCGAGTCCGGTTCCGGAACACGCACCACCTTGGAGAACGCGGTGCCGCAATGCGTCCCGCCGTTGCTGGAGCTGACGTCGTGCACGGCGGTGAAAGCGGCCGTCGTGGCGGGTAACGCTCCGGCGGTGCTGTCCTCGCTGGCGGTGGCCGCCGACCTGACGGACGGCCGGCTCGCCTCCGTCCAGGTGGAGGGGTTGACGCTTCCGCGGCGGCTCTCCGCCGTCTGGGACCCGGTGCGCGGCGTTCAGGGTGCCGCGCGCGACTTCCTCGACATCGCCCTCGGTGCCGGTGCGGCTGCGGGTGTCGGGGCCGCAGCCGTCGCAGCTACAGCGCAGCCCCGCTGAATCCGTGCTGCCGCCACGCCTCGTAGGTGACGAGGGCGGCGGCGTTCGACAGGTTCAGCGACCGCCGGCCGGGCAGCATGGGGATGCGGAGCCGCTCGGTCACGTGGGGATCGGCCAGCACCTCCTCCGACAGTCCGGTGGGTTCGGGACCGAACAGCAGAACGTCGCCGGGCTGGTAGGAGATGTCGGCGTACGACACGGTGGCATGCGCGGTGAAGGCATACACCCGTGCAGGCTCCACCGCCGCCCAGGCCGCCTCCAGGTTCTCGTGCACGGTCACCGACGCCAGGTCGTGGTAGTCGAGCCCGGCCCGTTTGAGTTTCGGCTCGGACAGGTCGAATCCGAGTGGACCCACGAGGTGCAGTTCGCACCCGGTGCCTGCCACCATGCGGATGGCGTTGCCGGTGTTGGGTGGGATTCGGGGTTCGTGGAACATCACTCGGAACACCCGCACAGCTTAGGGGCACACCGCGAGGCGGCATGATGGACGCATGGATCCGGTAGAAGAGGTGGTGGGTGAGGACTACGGTGACGCACGACTCCCCGCGCAGAACTGGCAGCGGCGGCACTACACGAAATGCAACTTCCGCGACGCCGATCTGAGTGAGCTCCGCACCGAGTCGGTGATCTTCACCGAATGCGATTTCACGGGCGCCGACCTCGCCGAGTCGCATCACGTGGGGACGGCGTTCCGCTCGTGCTCGTTCACCAGAACGACGCTGTGGCACAGCGAGTTCCGTAACTGCAGCTTCCTCGGGTCGGAGTTCGACAACTGCCGGCTGCGCCCGATGGTCTTCGAGGAATGTGATTTCACGCTCGCGTCGCTCGGCGGCGCGGACCTGCGCGGACTCGATTTCACCGACTGCCGGTTCCGCGAAGCCAACCTCGTCCGCACGGACCTCCGCCGGGCTGTGCTCCGCTCGGCGGACCTGTTCGGCGCCCGCACCGGCGGCGCGAAATTCGACGGCGCGGACCTGCGCGGGGCCCACGTCGACGCGAACCTGTGGACCGCGGTCTCGCTGGACAAGACACAGATCGAACTCACCCAGGCCATCGCGTACGCGACGGCCAACGGGCTCGTGGTGGAACCGACCTGACGCGTGTATGGCGAACCTGAGAGAATGGGGCACGTGACTGCAACGATCCTCGATGGCAAGGCGACCCGCGACGAGATTTTCGAAGACCTGAAGGTGCGGGTGAGCGCCCTGAAGGACAAGGGCATCACGCCCGGTCTCGGCACCGTTCTGGTGGGGGACGACCCGGGGTCGGCCGCCTACGTGCGCGGGAAGCACAACGACTGCGCGAAGGTCGGGATCACCTCGATCCGCCGCGACCTGCCCGGCGACATCACGCAGGAGAAGCTCGACGCCACCATCGACGAGCTCAACGCCAACCCTGAGTGCACCGGCTACATCGTGCAGCTTCCGCTGCCGAAGCAGCTCGACGAGAACGCCGCCCTCGAGCGCATCGACCCCGACAAGGACGCCGACGGCCTGCACCCCGTCAACCTGGGCCGGTTGGTGCTGGGCAAGGAAGCGCCGCTGCCGTGCACGCCGCGCGGAATCCTGCACCTGCTGCGCCGGTACGAGGTCCCGATCGAGGGGGCGCACGTCGTCGTCATCGGTCGCGGTGTCACCGTGGGCCGCCCGATCGGTCTGCTGTTCACCCGGCGAAGCGAGAACGCCACCGTCACCCTCTGCCACACTCGTACACGGGACCTCGGAGCGGAGGTCCGGCGCGCCGACATCGTCATCGCCGCGGCGGGTGTTCCCGGGCTGGTCACGGCCGACATGGTCAAGCCCGGCGCCGCGGTGCTCGACGTGGGCGTGAGCCGCACCGCGGACGGACTGCGCGGAGACGTGGCGGCGGACGTCGCCGATGTCGCCGGCTTCCTGTCCCCGAACCCCGGTGGCGTCGGGCCGCTCACCCGTGCCTTCCTGCTGACCAACGTCGTGGAGCGGGCCGAGCGTGTCGCAGCGTCTCTCGGCTGAGATGGCCGACTGGGGGCAGTTCGCGAAGAAGAACCTGCCGATGCTCGCAGTCCTCGTCGTCATCATGGTGGCCGTCGTGTTCGTGCTCGCGGATCGGTGGCGACGAGGGGCGTTCGTGTTCGGCGTCGCCACGCTGCTGGCGGCGGTCTTCCGGTTGATGATGCCGTCGGAGCGCGTCGGACTGCTCGCGGTGCGCAGCAAGCCTTTCGACGTGGGCGCGCTCGTGGCCGTCGGGGGCGCGATCGTGTGGCTGGCCGTGTCGATCGACCCGCTCGGAACCGACTAGCGGTCCGAGCGGGCGTCGTCCGTCGCCGGTGTCAGCGCCCGGCGCGTGCCAACTGCATCGTCTCGGAGAGCAGTTTCGCGACGGCGGCGGCCTCGGTGAGGAACCCGTCGTGGCCGTCCCGTGAGTTGAGCACCCGCAGACCGTCGCAGGTGGGGATGTCGTCGGCCAGATCCTCCTGCAGGCGGATCGGGTACAGACGGTCGGAGTCGACGCCGCCCACGATGACGGGTGCGGTGATCGCCCCCAGCGCCGCGGCGATGTCACCGCGACCGCGGCCCACGTCGTGCCGATTCATGGCCTCGGACAGCAGCACGTACGTGCTCGGGTCGAATCTGCCGACCAGCTTGTCGGCCTGGTGCTGGAGGTAGCTCTCGACGGAGTACCGGCCTCCGCGCGACGGGTCCTCGCCGTCCTGCGGCGAGTTCGCGAACCGGGAGTCGAGTTCACTCTCGCTGCGGTATGTCAGGTGCGCGATCCGGCGGGCGATGCGCAGTCCGGCCCGGGGAATCCGGCCGGTGCCGTGATAGTCGCCGCCCTGCCAGTCGGGGTCGCTGGTGATGGCCGCGATCTGGGTGGTCTGCGTGCCGATCTGGTCGGCGGTCGCGCGGGCGCCGACCGCGAGAACGAGCGCCGACGCCACCTGGTCCGGGTAGGTGACCGCCCACTCGAGCGCGCGCATTCCGCCCATCGAACCGCCGACGACGGACGCCAGCTTGTCGATGCCCAGCAGGTCGGTGAACTTCTTCTCGGCCGCGATCTGGTCGCGGATGGAGATCTCCGGGAAACGGCTGCCCCACGGGCGCCCGTCCTCGGCGATCGAACCGGGACCGGTGGTGCCGCGGCAGCCACCGAGGACGTTGGTCGCGACGACGCACCACTCGTCGGTGTCGATCGGCGCACCTGGACCGACCATTCCCGTCCACCAGCCGGGGGAGGGATGTTCGTCGGAGACCGGTCCGGTGACGTGGGAGTCGCCGGTGAGGGCGTGCTCGACGAGCACCACGTTGTCCCGGTTCGGGGACAGCTCTCCCCATCGCTGCACGGCAAGGGACACCGACGGGATCACTTCTCCGCTCTCGAGCTCGAGTGATCCGATGTCGATGGTGCCGAGACGTCCGTCCGCCACGGGCAGGTTCTGTACAGCGCTCACGGTCAAGATGCCGCCGCCGTAAGTCCGGTCTCGATATCGGCGATGATGTCGTCGATCCCTTCGATGCCGACAGCCAGGCGGACCAGTCCGGGGGTGACGCCGCTGGCGGCCTGCTCCTCGGGGGTCAGCTGGGCGTGTGTGGTGGATGCGGGGTGGATCACCAGCGAGCGGACGTCGCCGATGTTCGCGACGTGACTGTGCAGGGTGAGCGCGTTGACGAACTTCTTGCCCGCTTCGATGCCGCCGGCGAGTTCGAACGTCACGATGGCGCCCGCCCCCCTCGGTGCGATCTGCTTCGCACGGTCGTGCCAGGGCGAGGACGCGAGCCCGGCGTATCCGACGGACACGATCTCCGGCCGCGCCTCGAGGTACTCGGCGACGGCGGTCGCGTTCGACACGTGGCGTTCCATCCGCAGGCTGAGGGTCTCGATGCCCTGCGAGATGAGGAACGCGTTGAACGGGGAGATCGCCGACCCGAGGTCGCGCAGCAGCTGTACGCGCGCCTTGAGGGCGAACGCGGGCGGTCCGAGTTCGGAGAAGACGACGCCGTGGTAGCTCGGGTCGGGGGTGGTGAAGCCCGGGTGGCGGCCCTGGGTCCAGTCGAATGTGCCGCCGTCGACGATGACACCGGCGATCGCCGTGCCGTGGCCGCCGAGGTACTTGGTGGCCGAGTGCACCACGATGTCCGCGCCGTGCTCGAGGGGGCGGATCAGGTAGGGGGTGGCCACCGTGTTGTCGACGATCAGCGGGAGTCCGTGCTGATGCGCGATCCCGGAGATGCCGGGCAGGTCGAGGACGTCGTTGCGGGGATTGGAGATGGTCTCGCCGTAGAACGCCTTCGTGTTGTCCCGGACCGCGTCCTTCCACTGCTCGAGGTCGTCGGGGTCTTCGACGAACGAGACCTCGATGCCGAGCTTGGGCAGCGTGTAGTGGAAGAGGTTGTAGGTGCCGCCGTACAGCCGCGGGCTGGAGACGATGTGGTCGCCTGCCTGGGCGAGGTTCAGGATCGCGATCGTCTCGGCGGCCTGTCCGGAGGACAGCAGCAGGGCGGCGACACCGCCTTCGAGGGCGGCGATGCGCTGCTCGACCGCGTCCTGTGTGGGGTTCATGATGCGGGTGTAAATGTTGCCCGGCTCGGCCAGACCGAACAGCGCGGCAGCGTGATCGGTGCTGTCGAACGTGTACGAGGTGGTCTGGTAGATCGGCAGCGCCCGCGCCTTGGTGGTCGCGTCGGACGTCTGCCCGGCGTGGATCTGCTTGGTCTCGAACGACCAGTTCTCGGTCATGTGCTGTCTACTCCAGTGGTCTGACGAGGCGCGGACGGAGTGCTGGTGCGTTCGCGCGCAGGGCTTGTCTGGGGTCTATCTACGACAACAACAACACATCATGAACCTCCGATGTCGGACCCGCGCTTGTCACCCGACTGTTGTATGAATCAGGGAACCAGGTCATCACCCGGGGCACCCCACCGCGGTGGAGGGTTGCCGGCCAGCTAGCCGGGGCTCGTTGCTGGCACTCATGACCTGCAGTGAATCTTAGCGGCTGGGGTGGAACGACCGGAAACGGCACCGATCAGGGCCACTAGCAGGGAAAAGTTACCCGCGGGTAGGGGTGGGGGTGCGTGCCCCACGTGTTGCGAGCGTGGCGCATAGCAGTACGCTTGTCTTGTTTAGGTGCGGTCTCCCAGCGGCCGCCTTGACCGTCTACGTTTGATAAGCGAACCGTTCGCGGACCCACTCACAAAGTGCGCCCGCAACCGTGTAACCAGGGAAACTTCCTAGGAGGACGCGAAGCACCCATGTCCAAAATCAAGGTTGAGGGCACCGTCGTCGAACTCGACGGCGACGAGATGACACGCATCATCTGGCAGTTCATCAAAGACAAACTGATCCATCCTTACCTGGATGTGAATCTCGAGTACTACGACCTCGGCATCGAGTACCGGGACGAGACCGACGACCAGGTGACCATCGACGCGGCCAACGCCATCAAGAAGCACGGCGTCGGCGTCAAGTGCGCGACCATCACCCCGGACGAGGCACGCGTCGAGGAGTTCGGCCTCAAGAAGATGTGGCGGTCGCCCAACGGCACCATCCGCAACATCCTCGGTGGGACGATCTTCCGCGCGCCGATCATCATCTCCAACGTTCCGCGACTGGTTCCGGGCTGGACCAAGCCGATCATCATCGGCCGTCACGCCTTCGGTGACCAGTACCGCGCCACCGACTTCAAGGTCCCCGGCCCCGGCAAGGTGATGATCACCTACACGCCCGAGGACGGCAGCGAGCCGATCGAGCACGAGCTGGTGAACTTCCCCGAGGGCGGCGGCGTCGTCCAGGGTCAGTACAACTTCACCAAGTCCATCGAGGACTTCGCGCGCGCCTCGCTCAACTACGGCCTGCAGCAGAACTACCCGGTGTACCTGTCGACCAAGAACACCATCCTCAAGGCGTACGACGGCGCGTTCAAGGACATCTTCCAGCACGTCTACGAGACCGAGTTCAAGTCGGAGTTCGACGCGGCAGGTCTCACCTACGAGCACCGCCTCATCGACGACATGGTCGCGTCGGCGCTCAAGTGGGAGGGCGGCTACGTCTGGGCCTGCAAGAACTACGACGGCGATGTCCAGTCCGACACCGTCGCGCAGGGCTTCGGATCGCTCGGTCTCATGACCTCCGTGCTGCTGACCCCGGACGGAAGGACGTGTGAGGCCGAGGCCGCACACGGCACCGTGACGCGTCACTTCCGTCAGCACCAGCAGGGCAAGCCGACGTCCACCAACCCCATCGCGTCGATCTTCGCGTGGACCCGTGGACTCGAGCACCGCGGCAAGCTGGACAACACCCCCGACGTCATCGGCTTCGCCCAGAAGCTCGAAGACGTGGTCATCAAGACCGTCGAGGGTGGCCAGATGACCAAGGATCTCGCGATGCTGGTCGGTGGCGACCAGGGCTACCTGACCACCGAGGAGTTCCTCGGTGCGCTGGACATCAACCTCCAGAAGGCGATCGCCGAGCAGTAGGCACCGAGCCACAGCGATACGAACGGGACGTCCCCTGATGGGGGCGTCCCGTTCGGCGTCTCCGGGGCCCGGTGAGTCATCTCACGGACGCTCGATGCGCGAAAAGTGGAACCCGGGGAAGAGAATTTCGATGTGGGTCGTTGCGCAACGAGGCGCCGTGCGCCGCGTAGCCGTTTCTCTGCCTAGTCGAAAGTTCTGCTGTGAGCACCTCCACCCCCGTCCACCCCGAGCACCTCGGTGTCATCGCGCAACATCCGTCCGTCCGCAAGCTCGCCATGATCGCGCTCGCGCTCGGTGGCTTCGGGATCGGGACCACCGAGTTCGTGGCGATGGGGCTGCTGCCCGAGATGGCGTCGAGCCTCGGGATCACCGAGCCGACGGCCGGGCACGTCATCTCGGCGTACGCGCTGGGTGTGGTCGTGGGCGCGCCACTCATCGCCGCGCTGACCGCGCGGGTGCCCCGTAAGACGCTGCTGATCGCGTTGATGGCGGCGTTCACGATCGGCAACGCCGCCACCGTGTTCGCACCGAACTACGGCGTGCTGATGGCCGCGCGGTTCGTCGCGGGCCTCCCGCACGGCGCCTACTTCGGTGTCGCGGCCCTCGTGGCGGCGCACCTCGCGGACCGCGGCCAGCGGGCCAGGGCGGTCGCTCTCGTCATGATGGGACTGTCGGTGGCCAACGTCGTCGGCGTGCCCGTCGCCTCGTGGCTGGGCCAGACGCTCGGCTGGCGCAGCGCCTTCGCGCTCGTGGCCGTGATCGGTGTGGTGACACTGGGCGCGATCTGGTCGTGGGTGCCCACGCTCGCCGCCATGCGGATGTCGAATCCCCTCACCGAACTCGGTGCCCTGCGCCGAGCACAGGTGTGGATGACGCTGATCATCGGCATGGTCGGGTTCGGTGGCATGTTCGCCGTCTACACCTACATCAGCACCACACTCACCGATGTCGCCGGGCTGTCGCGGTCGCTGGTGCCGCTCGCCCTGATGATCTACGGGCTGGGCATGGTCGCGGGCAATCTGATCGGCGGCCGCCTCGCCGACCGGGCGCTGATTCCCGGTCTGTTCGTATCGATGACGGCGCTCGGGGTGTTGCTCGGCATCTTCGTGATCGCCTCCCACAACCCGTACACGGCGCTGCTGCTGGTGTTCTTCGTCGGTGCGGCGGGTGCGTCGATGGTTCCCGGACTGCAGACCCGGCTGATGGACGTCGCCGCCGACGCCCAGACCCTCGCCGCCTCGCTCAACCATGCGGCCCTCAACATCGCGAACGCGTTCGGGGCGTGGATCGGTGGTGTCGTGATCGCGGCCGGCTACGGCTACACGGCGCCCGCCGCGGTCGGTGCGCTGCTCGCGGTGGCGGGTCTCGTGGTCCTCACCGTGGCCGTCGCGATGGAACGCCGCAGCGCCCGTTCGTCTCGGTAGCCGCGCTGTCGTAGGCGTCCGCTACGGTGCTTGCCGTGCCACACATCATCACCACCGTCAATGTCAACGGCGTTCGCGCCGCCGCCCGCAAGGGGCTCACCGAGTGGATCGAGCGCACGGAGGCCGACGTCGTGTGTCTGCAGGAGACGCGGGCGTCCGACGAGCAGTTGGCGGAGACCCTCGCGCCCGCCCTGGAGGGCGGATGGAACCTGGTGTCCGCGGAGCCGTCGTCGAAGGGGCGCAACGGCGTCGCGATCGTGTCCCGGAAGCCGGCCGACGCCTTCCGTGTCGGCCACGGTGACGACGAGTTCGCGACCGCGGGCCGCTACCTCGAGGCCGACTTCGACGACCTGACCGTGGCGAGCCTGTACCTGCCGTCCGGGGAGGCCCAGACACCCCGGCAGGAGGAGAAGGAGCGGTTCATGGACTCTTTCGCCCGGTACCTCACCGACACCGCAGCGGCTGCCGTCACTGCGGGCCGGCACGTCGTGGTCTGCGGCGACTGGAACATCGCTCACACCGAGCACGACCTGAAGAACTGGAAGACCAACAAGAAGAACTCCGGTTTTCTCCCGAACGAGCGGGAGTGGCTCGGAGCCCTGTTCGCCGAGGACGCGCACTGGACCGACGTGGTCCGTCAGCTCAATCCCGACGTCGCCGGACCGTACTCGTGGTGGTCGTACCGTGGGAAGGCGTTCGACAACGACTCCGGCTGGCGCATCGACTACCAGATCGCCACCCGGGAACTGGCGGAGCGGGCCAAGCAGGCCGTCGTCGAGCGCGCCGAAACCTACGACCAGCGGTGGTCCGATCACGCGCCGGTCACCGTCCAGTACCGGTGACGGTCGGTATCTGATTCGTGTCGGCACGGCGCACGTGAAAAGATCAGTACTCATGTCGACCCCTGCAGCTCAGAAACCCACCGCGAAACCGCGGGTGCTCTCCGGCATCCAGCCCACCGCCGACTCGTTCCACCTCGGCAACTTCCTGGGTGCTCTACAGCAATGGGTGGCGCTGCAGGACGACTTCGACGCGTTCTACTTCATCCCCGACCTCCACGCGATCACGGTGGCGCAGGACCCGAAGGAGCTGCGCCGTCGCACGAAGATCGCGGCGGCGCAGCTGCTGGCGCTCGGAATCGACCCCGACCGCGCCACGCTGTTCGTGCAGAGCCAGGTGCCCGAGCACGCGCAGCTGGCGTGGGTCCTCAACTGCATCACCGGTTTCGGTGAAGCCAGCCGGATGACGCAATTCAAGGACAAGTCGGCCAAACAGGGCAGTGAGAACGCGAGCGTCGGCCTGTTCACGTATCCGGTGCTGATGGCTGCCGACATCCTGCTCTACCGCCCGCAGCGGGTCCCCGTCGGCGAGGACCAGCGTCAGCACCTCGAACTGGCCCGCGATCTCGCCCAGCGGTTCAACACCCGGTTCGGGAAGGCGTTCGTGATTCCCGAGGCCCAGATCATCAAGGGCACCGCCAAGATCTACGACCTGCAGGACCCGACGTCGAAGATGAGCAAGTCCGGCCCGAGCCCTGCCGGGATGATCAACCTCCTCGACGACCCCAAGGTGTCGGCGAAGAAGATCAAGTCCGCGGTCACCGACAACGAGCGGGAGATCCGCTACGACCCGCAGGCCAAGCCCGGTGTGAGCAACCTGCTCACCATCCAGTCCGCGCTCTCCGGCACTCCGGTCGAGACGTTGGTGGCCGGATACGAGGGCAAGGGGTACGGCGACCTGAAAACCGATACGGCCGAGGTCCTCGCCGAATTCGTGACACCGTTGAAAGCGAAGGTCGAGGGGTACCTCTCCGACGAGGCCGAACTCGATCGGGTCATCGCCGCCGGTGCCCACCGCGCCCGTGAGGTGTCGTCGCAAACTCTGGCGGCCGTGTACGAGAAGGTTGGGTTTCTGACACCGAAGGGATGAGCAGCGAAGGGATGAGCACTGTGGCTGACGAACCGAGTTTTCTCGACAGGCAGCGGGCAGCGCGCCCCTGGTTCGACCATCTGATGCGGGCCGCGCAGCGGTACCAGCAGCAGAAGGGCGACTATTACGCGGCGGGAATCACGTATTTCAGTGTGCTCGCACTGATTCCGATCCTGATGGTCGCATTCGCCATCGCGGGTTTCGTCCTCGCCGGTCAGCCGGAGTTGCTGCAGGAACTGCAGGACGGCATCACCAAGAACGTTCCCGGAAGTCTGGGTGACACTCTCAACACCGTCATCGATTCGGCGATTGCCTCCCGTGCCAGCGTCGGTGTTCTCGGTCTGCTCGGTGCCGCTTACGCGGGGCTCGGGTGGATGGCGAACCTGCGCGACGCGCTGACGGCGATGTGGGAGAGCCAGCGCGAGTCGAAGGGATTCGTGCGTACCAAACTGGGCGACGCGGCCGCTCTGCTCAGTCTGGGTCTGGCGATGGTGGTCTCCCTCGGCGCCTCCGCGCTGAGCAGCGGTCCCGTGGCCCGAACGGTGGTCGAGTGGTTGAACCTCGACGACGTTCCGGGGATCGACTCCGGGTTGCGCGCACTGTCGACCCTGGTATCGCTTCTCGCGACGTGGGCGGTGTTCACCTGGGTGATCGCGCGGCTGCCCCGAGAACCCGTGACGTTCCGCAGTGCGCTCAAGGCGGCGCTGCTCGCGGCCGTGGTGTTCGAGATCTTCAAGCAGGTCGGTGCCATCTACCTCTCGGCCGTCACCGCGGGTCCCGCCGGTGTGGCGTTCGGTCCGATCATCGGTCTGCTCGTGTTCATCTACCTGACGTGCCGGATGCTGCTCTTCTCGACGGCGTGGGCCGCGACCACCCGCGCCAGCCTCGCGCTCGCCTTTGTGCCGCCGCCGGATCCGGCCGTCATCACCCCGCGGATCGAGGTGCACGAGGGTCCGGGTGTGCGTGGGGGGCTCGCCCTGGTCGGGGTGGGCGCCGTCGCCGCGCTCGGGTTGTCCGGACTGTTCACCCGCAACAAGCGCTGAGCCGGGCGCCGCTGCCCGTCAGCGCCTGCGGGACAGCCGGCGCGCGCAGAGCACCAGCACGAGGACGACGGCCGCCCCGACGATCCCCACACCCGCCCGCAGAGCCAGTGTGTTGTCGGGGTGGTCGGAACCCGACGCGACGACGGAACTCGTCGCGGCCGCCGAATCCTGTTGCGGCGGTGCGGCAAGCACCGCGTCGGAACCCTCGTCGGCCGGATACAGGACCTCGAGTGACCCCACCTGGGCGTCGCGGTCGAGGGCGAAACCGTAGTCCAGCAGTCGTGCCGCCTGCTCCCACGGTCGGATCGGCTGGGCCTCGGCGCCCATCAACGTCACCATCAGCCGGCGACCGTCGTGATCGGCGCCGCCGACGTACGTGTGGCGGGCGTCGTCGGTGAATCCGGTCTTACCGCCCAGCGCGCCTGCGTAGTTGTAGAGCAGCTGATTGTCGTTGGCCAGTGCGAACGGGGGCCGGTCCTGGTCGTCCGGGATCGCCGGATCCTTCGGGAAACCCGGGAACTGCACCGTCTCGGTGGAGATCAGCTCCGCGAACGTCGGGTTCTTCATCGCGGTGTGGAAGATGAGCGCGAGGTCGAACGGTGAGCTGCTCATGCCGGGGCCGTCGAGCCCCGACGGGGTCGCGGTCCTCGTGTCGTGCGCGCCGAGGGTGTCGGCGAGGTGGTTCATCTTGTCGACCGTGGCGGCATCGCCGCCGAGTTGCCGGGCGAGGAGGTGGGCGGCGTCGTTCCCCGACGCCATCACCAGGCCCTGCATCAGCTGCCGGTTCGTGTATTGACCGTTCTTGCCGATCCCGACCGCGCTGCCCTCCACCGCGGCGTCCTCGGCGGTGGCGGTCACGGTCTTGTCGAGATCCAGTTCGTCGAGCGCCACGAGAGCCAGCAGCATCTTGATGGTGCTCGCCGGCCGGTAGCGGCCGTGCGGGTCCTTCGCCGCGAGCACGTCGCCGGTGTCGATGTCCGCGACCACCCAGCCGGACGCCGCGATGTCGGCGGGCAGCGCGGGCGCGTCGTCGGGAAGGCTCACCCCGCACTCGGCCAGCTTCGGCCCACCCACCGGCTCGTCGGGCACCGCCACGGCGCTCGGTGTCGGATCACCCGGCTGGGGTACCTCGGACAGGTCGATCGCAGGCGCCGGGGCCGCCCTGTTGGGGCAGTTGTCGGTGTTCGGGGTGGTGAACGGTGCGGAGGTGGGGGAGGAGGGCACTGCAGGCGGAATCGCCCCGGCAGCACTCACCGAGAGTCCGGCCAGCAGGGTTCCGGACACGACCGCGGTACACACTCGACGCCACATCATCGAAGAGGCAGCGTATGCGACGACCGGTCGACTTCCGAAAACGGACGCGTGTCGACACGCTTTCGTGACGTCGTCGCGACCGTTTTGGAAGAGGGACCCGTGGATCAGATGAAACCCATGCCCCGGACGGCGTCGCGTTCGGATTCGAGTTCCGCGACCGACGCGTCGATCCGCTTCCGCGAGAAGTCGTCGATCTCCAGCCCGTCCACGATCTGCCACGAGCCGTCGACCGAGCGGACCGGGAACGAGCTCACCAGTCCCTCCGGTACGCCGTATACGCCGGTGGAGGACAGCGCCACGGACGTCCAGTCGTCCGCGGGGGTGCCGAGCACCCAGTCGTGCACGTGGTCGATCGCGGCGTTGGCGGCGGAGGCCGCGGAGGATGCGCCGCGAGCCTCGATGATCGCACTGCCCCGGTTCGCGACCGTGGGAATGAAGTCGCCGGTGAGCCATTCGCGGTCGGCGGCGAACTCGGCACCGGACCGGTCACCGACCCTCGCATGGAAGATGTCGGGGTACTGGGTGCTCGAGTGGTTGCCCCAGATCGCGACGCGGTTGATGTCCTTCACCGCGGCACCGGAGTGCCGTGCCAGCTGGGCGATCGCGCGATTGTGGTCGAGCCGCGTCAGCGCCGTGAACCGCTCCGCCGGGATGTCGGGGGCGTTGTTCGCGGCGACCAGCGCGTTGGTGTTGGCCGGGTTGCCCACGACCAGCACCCGGACTCCGTCCGCGGCAACCTGGTTGATCGCGCGACCCTGCACGGTGAAGATCTGCCCGTTCGCAGCCAGGAGGTCGCCGCGTTCCATGCCCTTGGACCGGGGACGTGATCCGATGAGGAGCGCCACGTCGGTGCCGTCGAAGCCGCGCTTCGGGTCGTCGTGGACCTCGACGTCGCGGAGCAGCGGGAAGGCGCTGTCGTCGAGCTCCATCGCGGTACCTTCGGCCGCGGACACGGCGGACGGAATCTCCAAGAGCCGCAGCCGAATCGGGGTGTCGGGTCCGAGCATCTCGCCTGCGGCGATCCGGAACAGCGCCGCGTAGCCGATGCTGCCTGCCGCTCCGGTGACCGTGACCACTGCGGGACTGGGCGACTGCGCCATGGGTGAACCTCGCTGTCCGTCGGGAGCATCTGTTCTCGACACTAGCGCGGAGATTTCACCGTGGGACCGCTCGAGCAGTGAGGTTGGACACGACGCAGGGCGCCCCCGACCGGTGTGGTCGGGGGCGCCCCGGGACGTGCTCGGCAGACCTGGGTCAGCGTGCGAAGAGCAGCGCGCGCTTGACTTCCTGGATCGCCTTCGTCACCTGGATGCCACGGGGGCACGCGTCGGTGCAGTTGAACGTGGTCCGGCAACGCCAGACACCGTCCTTGTCGTTGAGGATGTCGAGACGCTCCGACGCACCCTCGTCACGGCTGTCGAAGATGAACCGGTGAGCGTTGACGATGGCAGCGGGACCGAAGTAGCTGCCGTCGCTCCAGTACACCGGGCACGACGTGGTGCAGCAGGCACACAGGATGCACTTGGTGGTGTCGTCGAAACGTGCCCGGTCGTGCTGCGACTGGATGCGCTCACGGGTGGGCTCGTTGCCGGTGGTGATGAGGAACGGCTTCACGGCGCGGAACGCGTCGAAGAAGGGCTCCATGTCGACGACGAGGTCCTTCTCCACCGGCAGGCCCTTGATGGGCTCGATGGTGATCGTGACCGGCTTGCCGTCCTTGGGCAGCATGTCCTTCATGAGGAGCTTGCAGGCAAGACGGTTGACGCCGTTGATCCGCATCGCGTCCGAACCGCACACGCCGTGGGCGCAGCTGCGGCGGAACGTCAGGGTGCCGTCGAGGTAGCCCTTCACGTACAGGAGCAGGTTCAGCATGCGGTCCGTCGGCAGAGCCGGAACCTGGAAGCTGTCCCAGTGCTGGCCCTCGCCGGACTCCGGGTTCATCCGCGCGATCTTGAGGGTGACCATGACGGCGCCCTCGGGCACGGGAGGGAGATCCGACTTGTTCTCGCTCTTGTCGACTGCAGGTGCGCTCATCAGTACTTACGCTCCATCGGCTCGTAGCGGGTCTGGACTACCGGCTTGTAGTCGAGACGGATGTCGGAGAGCAGGCCGTCGCCCTCCTTGTATGCCATCGTGTGCTTCATGTACTCGGCGTCGTTGCGGTCCGGGTAGTCTTCGCGGGCGTGGCCGCCGCGCGATTCCTTGCGGTTCAGCGCGCCGACGACGGTGACCTCCGCCATTTCGAGGAGGAAGCCAAGCTCGACGGCCTCGAGCAGGTCGCTGTTGTAGCGCTTGCCCTTGTCCTGCACCGTGATGTGGTTGTAGCGCTCCTTGAGTGCGCGCACGTCCTCGAGGGCCTGGGTGAGGCGCTCTTCGGTACGGAACACCGAGGCGTTGTTGTCCATGGACTGCTGCAGCTCGCTGCGGATGTCCGCGACACGCTCGTGACCGTGGTCCGACAGGATGGTGGCCATCCAGTCGTCGACCATCTTCTCGGGCGTCTCGGGCAGGGCGACGAAGTCGCTCTTGTTGGCGTGCTCGGCGGCGGCGATGCCGGCGCGGCGTCCGAAGACGTTGATGTCGAGCAGCGAGTTGGTGCCCAGACGGTTCGCGCCGTGTACGGAGACGCAGGCGCACTCGCCGGCGGCGTACAGGCCCTGGACGATCTCGTCGTTGTTGCGCAGGACCTCACCGTTGATCCTGGTGGGGATGCCGCCCATGACGTAGTGGCAGGTGGGGTACACCGGCACGGGTTCCTTGACCGGGTCCACACCGAGGTAGGTGCGGGAGAACTCCATGATGTCGGGGAGCTTCTCGTCGAGGACTTCCTCGGGGATGTGGGTCACGTCGATGTAGACGTAGTCCTTGTTCGGTCCCGCGCCGCGTCCCTCGAGGACCTCGAGGACCATCGACCGCGCGACGATGTCACGGGGTGCGAGGTCCTTGATGGTGGGGGCGTAGCGCTCCATGAACCGTTCGCCGTCGGCGTTACGGAGGATGCCGCCCTCACCGCGCACGGCCTCGGAGATGAGGATGCCGAGCCCGGCCAGGCCTGTGGGATGGAACTGGTGGAACTCCATGTCCTCCAGCGGAAGGCCCTTGCGGAAGATGATGCCCATGCCGTCACCGGTGAGGGTGTGCGCGTTGGACGTCGTCTTGTACATGCGCCCCGAGCCGCCGGTGGCGAACACGATGGACTTCGCGTGGAAGACGTGGATCTCGCCGGTGGCCAGCTCGTAGGCGATGACACCGGTGGCGACCGGGCCGTTCTCCGTCTCGGTGATCGCGATGTCGAGGGCGTAGAACTCGTTGAAGAACTCGACGTCGTGCTTGACGCAGTTCTGGTAAAGCGTCTGCAGGATCATATGGCCGGTGCGGTCCGCGGCATAACATGCGCGGCGCACGGGGGCCTTACCGTGATCGCGGGTGTGACCACCGAAACGACGCTGGTCGATCTTGCCCTCGGGCGTGCGGTTGAACGGCAGACCCATCTTCTCGAGGTCGAGCACCGCGTCGATGGCCTCCTTGGCCATGATCTCGACGGCGTCCTGGTCGGCGAGGTAGTCACCGCCCTTGACCGTGTCGAAGGTGTGCCATTCCCAGTTGTCTTCCTCCACGTTCGCCAGCGCGGCACACATGCCGCCCTGGGCCGCGCCGGTGTGGCTGCGGGTGGGGTAGAGCTTGGTCAGTACCGCGGTGCGGGCGCGGGGACCGGCCTCGATCGCTGCGCGCATGCCGGCGCCGCCGGCACCGACGATGACCACGTCATAACGGTGTTCCTGCATGAAGTCTGTGCTCCCCTAGCTCGCCGAGATATTGGGGTCGAAGGTGAAGATGACGTACGTGCCGAGGCCCATGATCAGGATCATCGAGAGAACGAGGATCGTGGTCAGCCAGAAGCGCGTGGAGTCCTTGCGGGAGTAGTCCGCGATGACCGTGCGGAGTCCGTTTCCGCCGTGCAACTGCGCAAGCCACAGCATGGTGAGGTCCCAGAACTGCCAGAACGGGCTGGACCAGCGGCCTGCGACGAACGCGAAGTTGATGCGGTGCACACCGTTGTCGAGCATCAGCATGATGAAGAGGTGGCCGAGCACGAGGAAGATCAGTGCGAGTCCGGAGAACCGCATGAACAGCCAGGCGTACAGCTCGAAGTTGTTCTTCGAGGTCCGGCGCGGAGAGCGCGGGTTGTCCAGGCTGGCGGGACGGTCGTAGGTCTTGCCGAGACTCTTGGCTTCTGTCGTCATGTCAGTGCCCCGCAAACATGTTGTAGAAGATGCGGCCGGCGCCCGGGATCATCACCAGGAACCAGATCGCGAGGATTACCCAGAGCATGAGGCGCTGGTACTGCGGTCCCTTGGACCAGAAGTCCACCAGCATCACCCGGACGCCGTTCAGTGCGTGGTACAGCACCGCGGCGACGAGAGCGAGCTCCATGAGCCCGACGATCGGGTTCTTGTAGGTCTCGATGACACTGTCGTACGTGTCGGGATTCACGCGCACCAGCGCGGTATCCAGCACGTGCACGAATAGGAAGAAGAACGTCATTACGCCTGTGATCCGGTGCAAAACCCAGGACCACATTCCGGGGTCGCCCCGGTAAAGCGACCGTGTGCGCTCCTTGGCCGGAGCGGCTTCAGTCGTAGTACTCATCGAGTGCTGTGCCTCCAACGTCATTGGTGGACGTGTCGAGTCTGCGCAGCGTTGCGGACATACCACAACTGGGGACCCGACGTGATCCTGAACCGACTTCTCTGAACTCTAAACCCAACGGAAACGGGGGAACTAATTCGAGTCGGGGTTCGTACGCCCCCTGCAAATGAAGTTAGGTTTGCCTTTCCAAAGCGAATTGGGCCGTCCCGGGCGAATCTCTGCATCCATTCAGCCCACATGATTGGATGGGAAACTATGGTCGAGATCGATTGGAAACTGTTGCGCGCCAACGCGCATGAGGTGATGGGTCGGGCCTACGCGCCCTACTCCGGCTTCGCGGTGGGAGCGGCGGCGCTGGTGGATGATGGGCGAATCGTCGTCGGATGCAATGTGGAAAATGTCTCATACGGTTTGGGGCTGTGCGCCGAGTGCGTACTGGTCGGTAACTTATTTGCGGGCGGCGGAGGGCGATTAATCGCCTTCACCTGCTGTGACGCGAGTGGCGACATACTCATGCCGTGCGGACGCTGCCGGCAGATTCTCTTCGAGCACGGCGGCCCCGGACTGCTCGTCGACCACCGGGCCGGCGTGCGCCCATTGGAACAGCTGCTGCCGGACGCTTTCGGTCCGGAGGAGAAGGGGAGAATCAGTCATGCATGACGCCTCGTCGATCATCGCCGCCAAGCGCGACGGCAGAGAACTGTCCGGTGCAGAGATCGACTGGGTGGTCGAGGCATTCACCCGGGGGGTCGTGGCCGACGAGCAGATGTCGGCGCTGGCCATGGCGATCTACTTCCGCGGGATGACCCGCGAGGAGGTGAGCCGCTGGACCACGGCAATGATCTCGTCCGGTCGCCGCCTCGACTTCACCCACCTCGGCCGTCCCACCGTGGACAAGCACTCGACGGGCGGTGTGGGCGACAAGATCACGCTCCCGCTCGCCCCCCTGGTCGCCGCGTGCGGCGCCGCGGTGCCGCAACTGTCGGGACGTGGGCTGGGTCACACCGGCGGAACCCTCGACAAGCTCGAGTCGATCCCGGGCTGGCGCGCCGACCTCGACACCTCCGAGATGGCCGAGATCCTGTCCGATCCCGCCGTCGGAGCCGTCGTGTGCGCCGCGGGCTCGGACCTGGCGCCGGCGGACCGGCGGTTGTATGCGCTCCGCGACGTCACCGGGACGGTCGAGTCGATTCCCCTGATCGCCAGCTCGATCATGAGCAAGAAGATCGCCGAGGGCACCGGCGCGCTCGTGCTCGACGTCAAGGTCGGGTCGGGCGCGTTCATGAAGAAGCTCGACGACGCTCGGGAGCTCGCCCAGACGATGGTCGACCTCGGGAGCGACGCCGGAGTGCGGACGATGGCGTTGCTCACGGCGATGGACGCGCCACTCGGCCACACGGCGGGCAACGCGCTGGAGGTGCGGGAATCGCTGGAGGTGCTCGCCGGGGGCGGCCCGTCCGACGTCGTCGAACTGACCCTCGAGCTCGCGCGAGAAATGTTGAAGGCAGCCGGAATCGACGGTGTCGACCCGGCCGACAAACTGCGGGACGGATCCGCCATGGACCGCTGGCGGAAGATGATCGCCGCCCAGGGCGGCGACCCCGACGCGCCGCTGCCGACGGCCCGGCACACCGAGGTGCTGCTTTCAGAGTCGGACGGGGTGGTGTGCGGTCTGGACGCCATGGCGGTCGGGCTCGCCGCATGGCGGCTCGGCGCGGGTCGGGCGCGACAGGGCGAGCCGGTGCAGGCGGGGGCGGGTATCGAGTTGCACGCGAAGCCGGGGGAGACGGTGTCGGTGGGCACCCCGCTCGTCACGCTGCACACCGACACGCCCGAACGGTTCGCGGCGGCGAAAGCCGCACTTTCCGAAGCCTGGACGGTCGTGGCCGACGCGCCGTCGGTGACCACGCCGCTCGTCATCGAGCGGATAGAGGATCCCTCGCGCTAACGTCGACGCATGACCGCACTGGATCTGTCGGCCCTGCGCCGAGCGCCGAAGGTGTTGCTGCACGACCATCTCGACGGAGGTCTCCGGCCCGAGACGGTTCTCGAACTCGCCCGCGACTGCGGCTACGACGCGCTGCCCGCCGACACCGCGCCCGCGCTGGCCACGTGGTTCCGGGAGGCCGCCGACAGCGGTTCGCTCGAGAGATACCTCGAGACGTTCGCCCACACCGTGGCGGTCATGCAGACACCCGCCGGGCTCGAACGCGTCGCCCGTGAATGCGCCGAGGACCTCGCCGACGACGGCGTGGTCTACGCCGAGGTCAGGTTCGCACCGGAGCAGCACCTCGAAGAGGGGCTGACCCTGGACGAGGTGGTGGAACAGGTCCTGCTGGGATTCGAGGCCGGGGAGTCGGCGGCGGAGGTGCGCGGTCAGAGCATCCGGATCGGCGTTCTGCTCACCGCGATGCGGCACGCGGCGCGGTCCCGGGAGATCGCGGAGCTGGCGATCCGGTTCCGGGACCGCGGCGTCGTCGGTTTCGACATCGCGGGCGCCGAGGCCGGGAATCCGCCCAGTCGCCACCTCGACGCCTTCGAGTACATGCGGGGCAGCAATGCCCACTTCACCATTCACGCGGGTGAGGCGTTCGGTTTGCCGTCCATTCACGAGGCCATCGCGTTCTGCGGGACGGACCGGCTCGGGCACGGGGTCCGGATCACCGATGACATCACGATCGGCGACGACGGCGTCCCGGTGCTGGGCAAGCTCGCGAACTATGTGCGGGACAAAAGGATTCCCCTGGAACTGTGTCCCAGTTCCAACGTCCAGACCGGGGCCGTGGACGCACTCGAGAACCATCCGTTCGACCTGCTCGCCCGGCTGCGGTTCCGCGTGACCGTCAACACCGACAACCGGCTGATGAGCGACACCAGCATGAGCCAGGAGATGCTCCGCCTCGTCGAGACGTTCGGTTACGGCTGGACGGATCTCGAGCGTTACACCATCAACGCCATGAAATCGGCCTTCATCCCGTTCGATCAGCGGCTGCAGCTGATCGACGAGGTGATCAAGCCGGGCTTCGCCGTGCTGGTGGGCTGAGCGCCCCGAGGGCAGGCGCTCAGACCTGCCGCAGGCGGGCCTCGAACTCCCGCTCGAGTGTCCGCCACGCCTCGGCCTCGGCGTCGAACGGTGCGCTGGGCGCCATCCGCGTCGGATCCGGGTTGAGGACGAACGAGACGTACCACCCCAGCGGCTCGGACGTCGCGAGTCCGGTTTCCACCGAATCGTCGTCGGCGAAATCTGCTGCATCGGTGAACAATTCGACGGCGAGGTCGAGCTGGTCCGCGTCGACGGACTCCGGGCCTGCGGCCAGGTCGTCGGCGAGACCGGGCAGGACGTACACGTTTTCGTCGGTGACCTCGACCTCGAGCGATCCGTCGACGGCCGCCACCTGGATCTCCTCGTACGTGCTCACCTGCGCGAGGGCGTGCTCGTGGTTGTCGGCGAGGTAGCGGCCCAGCGCGCGTTCGGACGTGAAGACGAAGATCGCACCGTCGCGTCCGAGGAAGATCGCGTCGTCGTCGAGGTAGCAGCGAAGCGTGAAGTAGGTCTCCCCGGACGTGATGATCTTGACGGGGTCGACACCCACCGCACCCCAGAACGAGTCGTCCTCCTCCTCGTCCTCGGTGTCGAGGTCGAGCGCGACGAACTCCTCGTCTTCCTCCGCCTCGTCGGCCACATCGTCCACGTCGACGGTGTTCTCGTCGGCGGCCACCAGTTCGGCCTCGGCGACGGCTACGGCCGCGGCGTCCACCTCGGGGGTGGCGACGATGTTGTCGACGGCATCGAGGACGTCATCCCAGCCCTTCGCGATGGCGGTGCCGATCTGGGCCCACAGCTCCTCGCCCTCGCGGCCCTCGAATGCGCTGGCGCCTGCGGGGAGCGCGCCGAGAATGGGGTTCGCGTTGAAGAACTTGGTGACCACGTCCAGTTCGCAGACCTCACCGATGTTGCGCACCATGTTGAGCGTGTCTTCGAGTTCGCTCACGACGAGAGCCTCGGGGTCGCTCGCCGCCAGCTCCGGGACACCGATCAGATCGAAGCAGAAGTTCTCGTCGGGCTCGAGTTCGGCGGCGGACAGTCCGGACACCACACTCCAGGCGGGGTGCTCGACGAGATCGTTGTCGGTGTTCGTGCGGATGAAGGCAGCGAGTTCTGCCACTGATT
The DNA here is from genome assembly GCF_042671975.1 of Rhodococcus sp. NPDC127593. NCBI lineage: Bacteria > Bacillati > Actinomycetota > Actinomycetes > Mycobacteriales > Nocardiaceae > Rhodococcus > Rhodococcus sp. NPDC127593. The sequence goes on from NZ_JBHXWI010000009.1 coordinate 183,578, forward strand.
CGAACCCGTAGAGGTCTTCCTCGTGACCAAGGAATGCTTCCCACTCGTCGTCGCCCTCACGCCACCGTGGTGCCCACAGTGTCACGAGGTCGCCGTCGGTGAGACCGAGTTCGATCGGGACGATGTCTCCAGCCATGGCGCGAAGCCTATCGACCCCGCGGCCAAAGTTGTACCCGGGCTGTCTGCGGACCGTTTCCGGCGCCCGTCGCCGCCGTGTCACAGCAGGCGTGACGTAGTCGGCCAAACGGGGCGAACGGCGCGTATCGGAGATTTACCATGACTTTCACTGTGCGTCGAGTCGTCCGAGGAGAGTGCATGTTCCGGATCGCTGATGTGACTCGAAGACCCCGACGGCGACGGTCGTTCGTCTCCTCGATCGCGGTGCTGGGGATGTGCGCGGCGACGGTCGCGTGCGGCTCGTCGGGCGCCTCCGGGTCGGAATCGCCGGAGTGGGGGACCGAATGGTCCAGTGCCGAACGGCTGTCGTCGACCGCTGAGCTCGACGGTCCCTCACCCGTCGCGCTGTCCATTCCGTTCGCCCCGTCCCCCGTCGCCGCGACGGACGGTCGCAACCATCTGACGTTCGAGGTCCACGTGACGAACACCGCGGCCGTTCCACTGGTCGTGCAGCGGGTGCAGATCGACTCGGCCGACGGAGCGGACGGCGTCCTGGCGAACTACGAGGGCGAGTCGGTCACCGCGAACATGAACCTCGTGGGTGACAACGCGACCCCGACCGATCGCCTGCAACCGGCCCAGCTCGGTGTCTTCTTCGTCGATGTCGCCATGGACGAGGCGACCCCGGTGCCGGAAGGGGTGCAGGCGACGGTCTCGGTCCGCGCGCTGGGGACGCCGCCGCCGGATCAGCCGATTCCCGGCCTCGCCGGCATGGTCGACGAATCCGGCGGTCCCGTACCTGCCACCCTCGACACGTCGGTGACCGTCCCGGTCTTCGAGGGGACGGTCCCGGTGATCGGCCCGCCGCTCCGTGGGGACGGGTGGGCGGCGATGGAAGGCTGCTGCGCCGACAACACCCATCATCGCCGCGGCGTCTGGTCGGTCGACGGACGCCTACTGAACTTCGAACGCTATGCGATCGACTTCCTGGGGGTGGACCGCGAGGGTTTCGCGTACCGGGGCGACAACACCAAGGAGAACTACGTCGGGTACCGGGCCGATGTGCTCGCGGTGGCCGACGCGGAGGTCGTTTCGGTTCGCGACGGCCAGGTGGAGAACGTGATCGGGGAACCGCAGCCCGAGCGCAACCTCACCGAGGCGACCGGCAACCACATCGTCCTGGACCTCGGGAACGGTGTGTACGCGTTCTACGGCCACTTCGTGCCGGGCAGTATCTCGGTGAAGGAGGGCGATCACGTCGAGAAGGGAGCGGTGATGGGTCAACTCGGCAACAGCGGTCAGTCGACGGCGCCGCACCTGCACTTCCATTTGATGGACAACACGAATCCCGCGTTGGCCGAGAGCGTGCCGTTCGAGTTCGACGCGTTCGACCTGGCTGGGCACGCGACGCTCGAGGACGTCACGTACCTGCCCGCTCCTGAACCCCGCACCGACGAGATGCCGCTCAGCCAGACGGTCGTCGACTTCGCCGGGGAGTGAGGGTCACACCTTCCCGAACCCGTCCTGCAGCGTCGTCATGACCCGGGTGCGCTGTTCGGTGGCGAGCCGGGCGGCCTCCTGGGTGGTGCTCGTGATCATCGTCGCGAGAGTGCGGGCGTCGAGCGTCGAGATGGAGTCGTCCATCCAGAGACCGGTCAGCGTGCCGTTCCCGTCGACTTCGGCCGTGACCTGATCGGACTCGCTCGATGCGCGCGCCGTGATCGCCTGAAGCCCGGCGAGGGCCTCCTCGAGCAGATTGACCTGTTCGGTGGCCCGCCCGACGATCGCATCCATGTCGTGTTCGCTCACAGGGGTCTCATCCAGCTCGTCGGGGTGGGTTCTTCCTCGTCCTCGATCGCCTGCGCGGCGGCGACGTCGGCGCGGGTCGGCAGACCGAGCTTGTCGAGGATCTCGGCGGGCATGCCGTCACGGGCGAGTTCGTCGCGTCGCCGCGCCCCGGCCTCCATGGCCGAGCGCTGACAGAGCGTCAGGATCTCGTCCGCGAGCCGCTGACCGCCGTACCGGAGTTCGCGCGGATCGATGCGGAGTTCGAGCGGCAGGCCCTGCTCGGTGGTCCGGACCGAGACGGTGCCGGAGCGGTTGCTCACTGCGGCCGTGGTGCCGGCCGGGGGTGGGGTGGGGGGAAACATGATTCCTGTCATTCCGTGGGTCGGTAGAAGCCGTAGAAGCCCATGCCGCTGTTGCTGGTTCGAATCGGACCGACCTGCACGGGATCGCCGGCCTCGACGAGCTGGCCGTTGCCGATCACCATGGCGACGTGACCGTCCCAGACGGCGAGGTCGCCGGGCATGAGGTCGCCCGGGTCGACCGCGGTGCCGACGTTCTGCTCCTGCGCCAGACGCGGTAGACCCACGCCCGCTTCGCCGTACGCCCACTGTGTCAGCCCGCTGCAGTCGAGGCCCTCGCCGGGCGACGTCCCGCCCCAGACGTACGGGACACCCTGCTGCGACAGCGCGTTGCGGACGGCGTCGGCCGCCTCCTTGTTGGGGGCGACGGCGGTGCTGCCGTCGGGCAGGACCACCTCGACGCCCTCGCCGCCGTGGGAGGAGTCCGCGGTGGACGGCCCGTGACCGGCACCACCGGGCCTGCCGGTGAGGGAATCCGCGCGGGATCTGCCCGAGCCGCGTCCGCCGGACGAGCGCGCGGCCGGGGCAGCAATGCTCGTCAGTCCCGACATCGGTGACGCGCCCGACGAACTCGCGAACCCGGACGCCGCGCGGCTCACCGCCTCGGAGCCCGCGGGTGCGACGGGGGCCGCGGAGGCTGGCACCGTGCTCGCCGCGGACGTGCTCGCGGGTGCGGTGGCAGCGGGCGCGGCCGGGATGTGCTCGGCCGGTGTGAGGGCGACCATCCTGCCGGTCTGCTCTCCGAGTTCGGCCCGCACCTTCGCGACGACCGCGGTGGCTCTGCCGAGGTGGTCGAGTGCCGCCACAATGATCATCGCCTGACCGGGCGGGGTGGCCAGGGCGGGTCCGGCCGCGACCGCGAGGGAGATGAACGACTGCAGGATCTCCTGTAGCTGCAGCATTCCGACCCGGACGATCTCGGAGGCCTCGGCGACGACGGCCGCCATGTCGTTACCGCGATCGGAGACCGCGACCGTCGACCGCTGCGCCTCCTCGGTCTTCACGATCGCACCCGTGCCACCCCTGCCCTGCCAGTCGCCGTAGACGGAGCTGATGCCGGTGCGTCCGGTGTCGTGCACGGCGTCGATGGCGACCGAGGACGCGCGCAGGGCGTCGGCCGGTCCGCCGGCGGGGAGGACGCCGCTGCCGAACGCCCCGAACAGATCGAGGATCGGGCGGGCGAGGAGATCGATGGGGATCACGGTCAGTCCTCCAGCCCGACCACGTTCGCGGCGAGCGCGGCCGTGGTGGCAGCCTCGGTGCCCTCGTACGCGGCGGCGTTCGCCAGGGCGGTCGCGCTGATCCCGCCGAGCACGCCGGACAGTTCCTCGATGGAAGCCAGGTGCGCGGCGTGCGCCGTAGCGAATGCGGCGACGAAGTCCCCGCCGATCACCCCGAAGACCGGTCCGAGCAGGAGCGGACCCGCGGCGGCGGCCCCGAGACCTGCGGCCTGCATGTCCGCTGACATGGTCGCGGCCGTGGCCGCGAACTCGGCAATACTCGCGGTATCCGCCCTCAAGTCGTTCATCGTCATCCCCCCAGTCGGATTTGATACCGGTCACCATATTGGACGCAGGCGAGACCGATTCGGTTCCACCCGCGATTCGCCGAGAATTGCTCTCCTGCGAAATCTCGCCCCGCGCCCCCTTATTCTTCGAACATGAACACGCACGTCGTCGACCACCCGCTCGCAGCGGTCCTCCTGACAACGATGCGCGATGCGCGCAGCGACAATGCCACATTTCGTGCCGCCTTACGAAGGCTGACACACATGTTGGTGTACGAGGCGATGCGCGAGGCTCCGGTCGAGACGTTCGACGTGGCCACGCCCATCGCGACGACCGACGGGGTGCGGCTCACCCATCCGCCGTTGCTCGTTCCCGTCCTGCGCGCAGGACTGGGCATGGTCGAGCAGGCCAGCAGCCTGATCCCGCAGGCGCGAGTCGGTTTCGTCGGTATGGCCCGGGACGAGGCGACGCATCTGCCGGTGCCGTACCTCGAGTCGCTCCCCGCGGACCTGTCCGGCATCCCGGTGTACGTCCTCGATCCGATGCTCGCGACCGGCGGTTCGATGGTGCACACGATCGAGTTGCTCGTCGCCCGCGGCGCCACGGACGTCACCGCCGTGTGCGTCGTCGCGGCGCCCGAAGGTGTTGCCGCCCTCTCGGCGTCGGGTCATCCGGTGAGACTCGTCACCGCTGCGGTCGACGAGGGGCTCAACGAGGACGCGTTCATCGTGCCCGGCCTCGGCGACGCCGGGGACCGTCAGTTCGGGCCGCGCTGACTCCCCGGCTACAGGGCTTCGGCGAACTCGCGCAACAGGTTCAACCGGGTCGCGGCCCTTTCGCGGGCCGCGGGTAGCGCCGATCGATCCGGCACCGGTACGACCACCTCCAGGTAGCACTTGAGCTTGGGTTCGGTTCCCGAGGGACGCACGACCATTCGGACGGTGGACCCGGCGAGAACGACCGCGTCGGTGCGGGACTGCCCCCGCAGTTCCGCCAGATCGGTGGCCTCGACGGGTTCGCCGGCCAGTTCGGCCGGCAGTTGCGACCGCAGGCGTCGCATCATCGCGGTGATGTCCGCGAGGTCGGTGACGCGTCGCGACACCTGGTCTCCGGTGTGCAACCCGAATTCGAGCGCGTAGTCGTCCAGCCTGTCGAGGAGTGTCGCCCCCTCTGCCCGCAGTGTGGCAGCGAGGTCGGCGGCCATCACCGCGGCGGAGATACCGTCCTTGTCGCGCACCGACTCCGGGTCGACGCAGTGACCGATCGCTTCCTCGTACGCGTACACGAGCCCCTCGCCGGCCCGCACGAGCCACTTGAAGCCGGTGAGGGTGCGGGCGAAGCGCGCGCCGCGGGCGTCGGCGAGCTTTCCGAGGAGGGCGGACGAGACGATCGTCGTCGCGACGAGCGGATCGGCCGGGGCGGACGCGAGGACGTGCTCGCCGAGCAGGACGCCCGTCTCGTCGCCGCGGAGCATCCGCCAGCCGTCCGGCCCGCGCACGCCGACCGCGCACCGGTCGGCGTCGGGGTCGAGGGCGATCGCGAGGTCGGCGTCGACGTCCGCGGCGAGGGCGAGGACGGCGTCGGAGGCGCCCGGCTCCTCGGGGTTGGGGAACTCGACGGTCGGGAAGTCCGGGTCCGGGTCGAACTGTGCGGCGACGGTGTGGACGTCGGTGAATCCGGCGGATTTCAGTGCGGTGATCGCGGTCTCGCCTCCGACGCCGTGCATGGCGGTGAGCGCGATGCGCAGGGTCCGCGACCGTCCCGTCGGCAGGGCCGCGACGCGGTCGACGTAGCGGTCGAGGAGTTCCTCGGACGCCGGTGTCACCGGGGTGCGGGGCACGAGATTCGCCGGCCCGATCCGGGTGATCGATGCTTCGATCTCCCTGTCGGACGGCGAGATCAACTGGGCGCCGCCGTCGAGGTAGACCTTGTACCCGTTGTCGGCGGCGGGGTTGTGGGAGGCGGTGATCTGCACGCCGGCAGCGGCGCGGAGGCGGCGGACCGCGAACGCGACGATCGGGGTGGGGAGCGGGCGGGGGAGGAGGACGACCGAGAATCCCGCGCCCGCCAGCACTTCCGCCGCGGCGACGGCGAACTTTTCGGATCCGTGCCGCGCGTCGCGCCCGACGACGACGGTGGAGCCGCCCAGGCACCGGTCTTTCAGCCACGCGCTCAGCCCGGCCGTCGTGCGGATCACCACGGCGAGATTCATGCCGTTCGGGCCTGCCCGCACCGGCCCGCGCAGACCCGCGGTCCCGAAGCTCAGTGGAGCGGCGAAGCGGTCGGCGAGCTCGTCGGCGGAGAGATTCGCGAGTTCCGCCCGGGTTTCGGGTTCGGGATCGGCGTCGATCCAGTCCGCGATCGGATCGTTCACAGGCGTTCCACCAGTTCTCGCAGGAGCCCGCCCATGCGGTCGGCGGACGCCCGGCCCGCGGCGAGGACCTCCTCGTGGTTCAGGTGCTCGCCGGTGATGCCGGCCGCGAGGTTCGTCACCATCGAGATCCCGAGGACGCGGGCGCCGAGCGCCCGTGCCGCGATCGTCTCGTGGACGGTCGACATGCCGACGAGGTCCGCGCCGATCGTCCGCAGCATGCGGATCTCGGCGGGGGTCTCGTAGTGCGGACCCGGCAGACCGGCATAGACGCCTTCGCTCAGCGAGCCGTCGATGTCGCGGGCGAGGGCCCGCAGTTCGGGGTCGTACGCGTCGACGAGGTCCACGAACTCCGCGCCCACGAGCGGAGACCGGGCCGTGAGGTTGAGGTGATCGCTGATCAGCACGGGTTGTCCGACGGTGAAGTCCTCGCGGATTCCGCCGGCGGCGTTCGTCAGGATGACGGTTGTCGCTCCGGCGGCGATGGCCGTGCGCACCGGGTGGACGACGGACGACAGGGGATGGCCCTCGTAGGCGTGGGTGCGGCCGAGCAGGAGAAGGACCCGTTTGCCGCCCACGTCCACGGAGCGGATCGTTCCGGCGTGCCCCGCGGCGGCCGGCGGTGTGAACCCCGGCAGATCGGCCATCGGGACGGTGCAGAGTGATTCGCCGAACCGGTCGGCGGCGGCATTCCACCCCGATCCGAGGACGACGGCGATCGAGTGTTCGGCGCAGTTCGTGTGCGCGGCGAGCGCGGCGGCCGCGGCGTCTGGCGTTCCCATGAGGCGATAGTCTTCCACTCATGCCCTATCTCGATCGCGACGGCGACGTATTCATCCTGTACCTCGGCAACGAGGGCGAGACGGACAACGAGAACCGCTTCCATCCGGATTGGATCGACGCCACCCACGCCGCGCTGGACGAGGTGGAAGCCCACGAGGGTCCCGCCGCACTGGTCACGACCGCGACGGGCAAGTTCTTCACGAACGGCCTGGACACCACGTGGATCTTCGCGAACACGGACAAGCTCCCGGAATATCTCGACCGCGTGCACACGATCTACACCCGCCTCCTCGCGTTCCCGATGGCCACCGTCGCCGCCGTCCAGGGGCACGGTTTCGGTGCCGGCGCGATGCTCGCCACGTCGCACGACTTCCGGGTCATGCGCGCCGACCGCGGGTTCTACTGCCTCCCCGAGGTGTCGTTGAACATGCCCTTCACCGTGGGGATGTCGGCGCTCCTGAACACCCGTCTGCCCAAACAGACCGCGGTCGAGGCGATGACGACGGGCCGCCGCTTCGGAGGCTCCGACGCGCTCGCCGCGGGCATCGTCGACGAGATCGCGGACGGGGACGGCGTCCTCGCGGCCGCCGTGACACGGGCCGCCGCGCTCACCGCCACCCGCGGCGCCAACCTCGCCGGGATCAAGCGCGGAATCCATCACGACGTCCTCGCCGCGCTCGCCACGGTGACGGACAAGAGCAACTTCAGCTTCGGGTGAGAGAATGAGCACGTGAATGCGGATGTCGAGGCGGCGGTCAGGTCAATCGAGACCGATCTGATCGCGCTGTCCCATTCGATCCACAGCGAACCGGAACTGGCGTTCGAGGAGTTCCGGAGCGTCGCGAAGATCACCGAACTGCTCAAACGCAGCGGGTTCGATGTCCGGTCGGGCATCGCGGACCTGCCCACGGCGTTCGACGCCACGTTCGGCAGCGGTGACCTCGTCATCGGTATCTGCGCCGAGTATGACGCGCTCCCGGAGATCGGTCACGCGTGCGGGCACAACATCATCGCGGCGTCCGCGGTCGGTGCCGGCGTCGCGCTCGCCACGGTCGCCGACCGGCTCGGGATCACGGTGCGGGTCATCGGGACGCCCGCAGAGGAGAGCGGCGGCGGGAAGATCGTCATGCTCGAGAAAGGCGTCTTCGACGATGTCGCGGCTGGCCTGATGGTGCATCCGGGTCCGATCGACATCACGGGTGCGACGTCGCTCGCGCTGGCCGACATCGCGGTCACGTTCACCGGCCGCGAGGCGCACGCGTCCGCCGCACCGGAGTTCGGGCGCAACGCCGCCGACGCCGCGACCGTCGCCCAGGTCGGGATCGGCCTGCTGCGCCAGCACCTCTCGCCGGGGCAGCAGATCCACGGGATCGTCTCCGACGGCGGCACCGCGCCCAACATCGTTCCCGCACGCTCCGAAATGCTGTACTACCTGCGGGCCGAGACGGCGTGGGCGCTGTCCGAGCTGACGACACGAGCGGAGGCGTGTTTCGCGGCCGGCGCACTCGCCACCGGGTGCACGCACGAGATCCGCACGGTGTCGCCCACGTACACGGAGCTGACGCCGGACCCGTGGCTGGTCGCGACGTACCGGGAGCAGATCATCGACATGGGACGGACACCGTTGCCGCTCGAGTGGGAGGGGGTTCGTCCGCTGGGCAGCACCGACATGGGCAACGTCACCAACGTCCTGCCCGGGATTCATCCGATCATCGGCCTCGATTCGGACGGTGCGGTGACGCATCAGCCTCGGTTCGCGGCGGCGTGCATCACCGAGTCCGCCGACCGCGCCGTGATCGACGGAGCGATTGCGCTGGCTCGCACGGCAGTTCGCGCGGCAACGGACGACACACAGCGGGTGCGGCTGTTGGAAGGAGTTGATCGCCGGTGAACGCGGCAGTCGACAAATGGATTCTCGCTCACACCGACGAACTCTCCCAGTGGCGTCGACACATCCACGCCAATCCCGAACTCGCGCGACACGAATACGCGACGACGGAATTCGTGGCGACCCGGCTGGCCGCGGCCGGCCTGTCGCCCGAACTGCTGCCCGGGGGAACGGGGCTCACGTGCGATCTCGGACCGTCTGAGGGTCCCCGCATCGCGTTGCGCGCCGACATGGACGCTCTTCCGCTGCAGGAACTCACCGGCGCCACGTACTCGTCGACGGTGCCGGGCGTGTCGCACGCGTGCGGACACGACGCCCACACCACCATCCTGCTGGGAACCGGTCTGGCGCTCAGCGAGATCCCCGACCTGCCGGTGGGTGTCCGGCTGATCTTCCAGCCCGCCGAGGAGGTCATGCCGGGCGGTGCGCTCGAGGTCGTCGCTGCCGGACGGCTCGAGGGTGTGTCGCGGATCTTCGCCCTTCACTGCGATCCGCGGCTCGCGGCCGGGCGGGTCGGTGTGCGGCTCGGTGCGATCACGTCCGCGGCCGACACGATCGAGGTCGTGCTCGACTCACCGGGCGGCCACACGTCGCGTCCGCACCTGACCACCGACCTCGTGTTCGCGCTGGGCACCGTCGTGACCGGGTTGCCGGGCATGCTCAGCAGGCGGATCGACCCGCGCACCGGCACCGTGATGGTGTGGGGCGCCGTGAGCGCCGGCCGGGCGCCCAACGCCATTCCGCAGACCGGCATGATGACCGGCACCGTGCGGACCGGCGATCACGAGACGTGGGAGATGCTCGAGCCGCTGGTCCGGGAGATCGTCCACGGACTGCTGGCGCCCACCGGGGTGCGGTACCAGCTCAACTACCGCCGCGGCGTCCCGCCCGTCGTCAACGACGAGGTGTCGACGCGCATGTTCGAAGATGCCATCCGCACGGTCGGCCCGGACGCCCTCGCCGACACGCCGCAGTCCGGCGGCGGCGAGGACTTCTCCTGGTACCTCGAAGAGGTTCCCGGCGCGATGGCCCGGCTCGGTGTCTGGTCGGGCGTCGGCGAGCAACTCGACATCCACCAGCCCACGTTCGATCTGGACGAGCGGGCGCTGGGCATCGGGGTCCGGGTGCTGTCGAGCCTCGTGCTGGGCTGAGGCGCGGCGCCAGGCGGTTCTATTCGGTGCCCGGTCCGACGTTGCGGCTGTTGCGGGTGCGCAGGTCGCGCACGTAGTCGGCGGGCGCCCCGGCGATCTCCGCGGCGTCCGCCATCACCCCGAGGTAGCGGGCCGACGGCAGGCCGCCCTCGTACGCGTCGAGCACGTACAACCAGGCGAGCGCGGGTTCGCCCTCGGTGTCCACACGGACGCGGATCTTGCGGTGGATGCCGAGCTCGGAGCCCTCCCATCGGTCGAGGCTGACCTCGTCCTCCTCGGGGACGTCGTAGAGCACGACGAACACCTTGGAATCGGGATCCTCGACCACGGTGGCGAGTGCGCCCTCCCAGCCGATGTCCCCGCCACTGAACGTCAGTCGCCAGCCGTGCAGCCAGCCCGTCCCCGCCATCGGCGAGTGAGGGCAGCGCTGCAACATCTGCTCGGGATGCATGTTGGACCCGTAGGCGGCATAGATCGACACGGCGGCAAGCCTAAACGGTGGCTAGTAATCTGTTGCATGCAGTGCACGACACGACGCGCTGCGATCGCACCAAAAGCCGGCCGGAGACCCCGGTCGTCAGTTGAATTGGAGGACAGATGACCCGAATCGTGATCATTGGTGGCGGGCCTGCCGGATACGAGGCAGCGCTGGTGGCCGCACAGCACGGCGCCTCCGTCTCCTTGATCGATTCGGACGGAGTGGGCGGCGCCTGCGTTCTGTTCGACTGCGTGCCGTCCAAGACCTTCATCGCCTCCACCGGCGTGCGCACCGACATGCGGCGCGCCACCGACCTGGGCATTGCGCTCGATCCCGAGCAGGCCACGGTCGCCCTGCCGCAGATCCACGCCCGCGTGAAGAGCCTCGCGCAGGCGCAGTCCTCCGACATCCGCACCCGACTGCAGACGGTGGGTGTCGAACTGCTGTCGGGTACCGCCGAGCTCACCGACTCGCGGCTCGGCATGGCGTCCCACCAGGTGTGTGCCACCCTCGAGAACGGCGAGAAGAAGACACTCGATGCGGATGTCGTCCTCATCGCCACGGGCGCGAGCCCCCGGGTGATCCCCGGGGCGGAGCCGGACGGCGAGCGCATCCTGACGTGGCGCGACCTCTACGACCTCGACGAGCTGCCGACGCACCTCGTCGTCGTCGGTTCCGGTGTGACCGGTGCCGAGTTCGTGTCCGCCTACACCGAGATGGGCGTCAAGGTCACGCTGGTGTCCAGCCGCGACCGCGTCCTGCCCGGTGAGGACGCCGATGCCGCCCTGGTGCTCGAGGACGTCCTCGCCGAACGCGGCGTCACCCTGGTCAAGCACGCCAGGGCCGATGCGGTGAAGCGCACCGAGGACGGCATCGTCGTGGTGCTCGCCGACGGCCGGACGGTCGAGGGCAGCCACGCCCTGATGACCGTCGGTTCGGTTCCCAATACCCAGGGTCTCGGACTGGAGAAGGTCGGCATCGAGCTCGACAAGGGTGGATACCTGCGCGTGGACCGTGTGTCGCGGACGCCGGTGTCCGGGATCTACGCCGCGGGCGACTGCACCGGCCTGCTGCCGCTGGCGTCCGTCGCCGCCATGCAGGGCCGCATCGCGATGTACCACGCGCTCGGTGAGGGCGTCAGCCCCATCAAGCTGAAGACCGTGGCCTCGGCCGTGTTCACCCGCCCCGAGATCGCCACCGTGGGCGTCAGCCAGGCCGCGATCGACGACGGCGAGGTACCTGCCCGCACCGTCATGCTCCCGCTCAACACCAACCCGCGCGCCAAGATGTCCGGTCTGCGCCGCGGCTTCGTGAAGATCTTCTGCCGTCCGGCCACCGGTGTGGTCATCGGCGGCGTGGTGGTCGCTCCCAACGGGTCGGAGCTGATCCTGCCCATCGCCATCGCCGTGCAGAACAACCTCACCGTCAACGACCTCGCCGCGACGTTCTCGGTGTACCCGTCGCTGACGGGTTCGATCACCGAGGCGGCTCGCCAGCTGATGCGGCACGACGACCTGGACTGATCCCGAAGTGTGGGATAGGCATTTCACATAGTGGCCCCTCCGGTGGGATAGTCGAGGCACGGTTCGAAATCATCGGCCCGTGCCTCGGCGCTCTCCCGCCCCGCAGACCCAGGACGGACAGGGTGTTCCTCACCTGATCCCTGCTTTGACGTGCCTCCTGGGAGTCGACATGCCGCAATCACTTGCCCGCCGCATGGATGGTCTGCACAGCTCCGCCATCCGTGACCTTCTCACCCTCACCGCCCGGCCCGACGTCGTCAGCCTTGCGGGCGGGCTGCCCGACCCCGAATTCATTCCGCGCGAACGCATCCGGAAGGAAGCGGAACTCGCGCTCGGCGATCCCGCATCCGTCCAGTACGGCGAGACCACCGGGCTGCGCCGGCTCCGCGACGTGCTCGCTGCACGGGAAGGTGCGAAGATCGGCCGCCCGCTGGGCGCCGCCGACGTCGTCGTCACCCACGGCTCGCAGCAGGCGCTGAGCCTTCTCGCCCAGGTGCTGCTCGATCCCGGCGACGTCGTGATCGTCGAGGAACCCGCCTACACCGGAGCACTACAGGTGTTCCGGGCCGCGGAGACCGACGTCCGGTCCGTCGCACTCGACGCCGACGGGATGGACACCGCCGCCTTGCAGGGCATGCTCGAGGATGGCCTGCGTCCCACCGTGGTCCACACGGTGAGCAACTTCCACAACCCTCGCGGCGTCGTCCTGGCGCCCGGCCGCCGGGAACACCTGGCCGCACTGGCCGACCGCTACGGATTCTGGGTGATCGAGGACGACCCGTACGGCGAACTCTTCTTCGACGGTCCACCGCCCGCGCCCGTCGCGGCGCTGTCGGACCGGGTGATCCGGTTGTCCAGCGCGTCGAAGATCCTGGCGCCTGCGCTCCGGGTCGGGTGGCTGCACGGCGACCGGCGGGTGTGCGAGGCCGTCGAACTGCTCAAGCAGGGCGCGGACCTCTGCGGTTCGTCGCTGACGCACCAGATCGCCGCCGGAGTGCTGTCGGACGAGCCGTGGCTGGATCTGCACCTGGAGATGCTGCGGGCCCGCTACGGATCCCGGGCGCGGGCGCTCGCGGACGGCGTCACCTCGACGTTCGGCGACCGCGCCCGCGTGTCGTCGGCGGCGGGCGGGATGTTCTGCTGGACCGAGTTCACGGACGACGACCTCGACACGGCGGCACTGCTGCAGACCGCCGTGGACCACGGTGTGGCCTTCGTTCCCGGATCGGCTTTCGGCGTCGCCGCGGAGCACCGGAGCGCGCTGCGGCTGTGTTTCGCGACCTGTCCGGAGGACGTGCTGACGGGTGCGGCGGCGAGACTCGGCGACGCGTACGCCCGTCACGCCCAGTCGTAGGTCCGTTCGACAGCCTTGTTCCACTCGGCGTAGAGCCGGCTGGACTCGGCCTCGTCCATCGCGGGTTCCCACGTCTTGTCGACGGCCCAGTTCGCGCGGATGTCGTCCTCGCTTTCCCAGAAGCCGACGGCCAGCCCCGCGGCGTACGCGGCGCCCAGTGCCGTCGTCTCGTTGACGACGGGCCGGATGACGGGCACCGCGAGAATGTCGGACTGGAACTGCATGAGGGTCTCGTTGACGACCATGCCGCCGTCCACCTTGAGGGAGGCGAGTTCGACGCCCGAATCGGCGCGCATCGCCTCGATCACCTCGCGGGTCTGATACGCGGTGGCCTCCAGGGCGGCCCTGGCGAGGTGGCCCTTGTTCACGAACCGGGTGAGCCCGACGATCGCCCCGCGGGCGTCGGGCCGCCAGCGCGGTGCGAACAACCCGGAGAACGCGGGCACGAAGTAGGCGCCGCCGTTGTCGTCGACCGACTTGGCCAGATCCTCGATATCCTTGGCGGACTTGATGATTCCCAGGTTGTCGCGCAGCCACTGCACCAGTGAGCCGGTGACGGCCACCGACCCCTCGAGTGCGTAGACGGCCGGTGCGTCACCGATCTTGTAGCAGACGGTGGTGAGGAGACCGTGCTTGCTGTGCACGGGTGTGGTCCCCGTGTTGAGCAGCAGGAAGTTCCCCGTTCCGTACGTATTCTTCGCTTCGCCCTCCGACAGGCAGGCTTGCCCGAACGTGGCGGCCTGCTGGTCGCCGAGGATTCCGGCCACCGGCACGCCGGGCAGCGTCCCGTGGGGGCGTCCGACGCCGTAGACCTCCGAGGAGCTGCGGATCTCTGGCAGCATCGACATCGGAATGTCGAAATCGGCACAGATCTCCGGATCCCAGTCGAGGGTCTCGAGATTCATCAGCAGAGTGCGTGAGGCGTTGGTGACATCCGTCACGTGGGCGCCTTCCGTGATGTGCCACAGAATCCAGCTGTCGATCGTGCCGAAGCAGAGCTCGCCCGCGTCTGCCTTCGCCCGTGCGCCGTCGACGTTGTCGAGGATCCACCGGACCTTCGGCCCCGAGAAATACGTGGACAGCGGCAGGCCGGTGCGCTTCTGGTACCGGCCGGGGCCTTCGTCGCCGCCGAGTTCCGTGCACAGTTCGTCGGTACGGGTGTCTTGCCAGACGATGGCGTTGTACACGGGTTCTCCGGTGTTCCGGTCCCACACGACCGTCGTCTCGCGCTGGTTGGTGATGCCGATCGCGGCGATGTCGCGTTTGGTGAGATCGGCCTTCGCGAGCGCGGACGCCACCACTTCGCGGGTGTTGATCCACAGCTGTGTCGGATCGTGCTCCACCCAGCCTGCGCGCGGAAAGAACTGTTCGTGTTCCTTCTGGGCGACGCTGACCACGGCGCCGTCGTGATCGAAGATCATGCAGCGGCTGGAGGTGGTGCCCTGGTCTATCGCGGCGATGTACTGAATCACACGCATGAAGCTACTAGCCTGGCAGAGAATCCGTTGTCATCTCACAGGAGCCCGACTTGAGTAGTCAGCCAGGTGTGCAGTTCCTCGGTCCCCGGCAGCGTGATGCCGCATGGGACAAGCTGCAGACCGAACAGTTCGACGTCGTCGTGATCGGCGGTGGCGTGGTCGGAGCCGGTGCGGCCCTCGATGCGGCCACCCGCGGGCTGAAGGTGGCGTTGGTGGAGGCACGCGATTACGCGTCCGGGACGTCGAGTCGCTCGTCGAAGATGTTCCACGGCGGCCTGCGCTATCTCGAACAGCTCGAGTTCGGACTGGTCCGGGAGGCGCTTCGGGAGCGTGAGCTGTCGCTGACCACCCTCGCACCGCATCTGGTGAAGCCGCTCAAGTTCCTGTTCCCGATCCGTCACCGGCTGTGGGAGCGCCCCTACATGGCGGCAGGGATCTTCCTCTACGACCGGATGGGCGGCGCCAAATCGGTTCCGGCGCAGAAGCATCTGACTCGCGCGGGTGCGCTGCGGATGGCGCCGGGGCTCAAGCGCAACTCGCTGACCGGCGGCATCCAGTACTACGACACAGTGGTCGACGACGCCCGGCACACCATGACCGTCGCCCGCACCGCCGCTCATTACGGGGCCGTAGTGCGAACGTCCACACAGGTGGTCGGATTCCTTCGGGAGGCCGACCGGGTGTCCGGAGTGCGCGTCCGCGACTGTGAGGACGGCCGCACCGCGGACGTGAAGGCGCACGTCGTCATCAACGCCACGGGGGTGTGGACCGACGAGATCCAGGCGCTGTCGCGGCAGCGCGGCCGATTCCGCGTCCGCGCGTCCAAGGGCGTCCACATCGTCGTACCGCGCGATCGGATCGTCAGCGACGCCGCGATCATCCTGCGCACCGAGAAGTCGGTGCTGTTCGTGATCCCATGGGGCAGCCACTGGATCATCGGCACCACCGACACGGACTGGAACCTCGACCTCGCGCATCCGGCGGCCACCAAGGCCGACATCGACTACATCCTCGGCCACGTCAACAAGGTGCTGGTGACGGCGCTGACCCACGACGACATCGACGGCGTCTACGCGGGCCTGCGCCCGCTGCTCGCGGGGGAGAGTGACGAGACGTCCAAGCTGTCGCGCGAACATGCCGTCGCGCGTGTCGCGCCGGGTCTCGTCGCCATCGCCGGCGGCAAATACACCACCTACCGGGTGATGGCCGAGGACGCCGTGGATCTCGCCGCCGAGGACATTCCCGCGCGGATGGCGCCGTCGATCACGGAGAAGGTGCCGCTCGTCGGTGCCGACGGCTATTTCGCGCTCGTCAATCAGACCGTTCACCTCGGCCAGATGTACGGCCTGCACCCGTACCGCGTGAAGCACCTGCTGGATCGGTACGGTTCGCTGATCGACGAGGTGCTCGACCTGGCGTCCGACAAGCCGGAACTTCTCCAGCCCATCACGGACGCACCCGCCTACCTGCAGGTCGAGGTCGTGTACGCGGCGGCGGCCGAGGGTGCCCTGCATCTCGACGACATCCTGGCCCGGCGCACCCGCATCGCCATCGAGTACTCGCATCGGGGTGTGAACTGCGCCGAGCAGGTGGCGCAGCTGGTGGCCCCCGTCCTCGGCTGGGACGCCGACGACATCGACCGTGAGGTGAAGACGTACCAGGCGCGGGTCGAGGCGGAGGTGCAGTCGCAGGCCCAGCCGGACGACCTGTCGGCCGACGCGTTGCGGGCGGCGGCGCCCGAGTCGCGGGTCGAACTGCTCGAACCGCCGGTCAGTGTGTCAGAAATACCTTGATCACCACGATGGCCGCGGCGACGGCGGCGAGGCCGATCGCCGCCCAGTGGGTGCCGGACGTGACCTTCTCGCGGCGGAGACGGCTGATCACGTAACTGATCGACGCGATCCGGGTGATCATCGCGAATTCGGCGATCAACTGCGCCGTCCTCGGCTCCAGCCAGCCGATCAGCGCGGTGCACAGGATGACGCTGGGGACGACGGCCGACGTGAGGATGGGCAGGCCGTCACGGAGTTCCCCGCTGCGTTCGGCTCGGGTGAGGGTGCGGTCGAGACGCAGTGTCTGGCCGACGGACTCGGCGAACAGATGCGCGAGGAAGGTGGACAACGCGGCTCCGACGACGATCGCGATGCCGAGGGTTTCCTGCGCCTTGGTGACGGGGATCAGCGCAGCGAGGACGAGGATGTTGCCATAGATGTAGGCGCTGATGCGCCGGGCGACACGCTCGGTGTCGATCGGGGCGTCGGTCAGCTGCGCGGGGCGGTTGAAGAGCTTCGGAAGGTCCCACTCCATGGCCCCGAGCATTCCACGCGCACGCGGTCAGCGAGTGTGGACGAGCGATTTCGGTGCGTGTGCGGCGACGACCCCGGAGAGCGCCATGACGACGAGGGCTGAAACAGCGATGAATTCCATGTGATTCAGCGTCGTCCCGGAACCCGTGAGGAGTGTGGGCGTTGTCTGTGAGCTCCCTGGGAACTCAGACTTTCGGGCTGTAGTGCTGGGGGTCGTCGCGCCGGTCGACCGGGGGAAGATTGCGTCGCGGCGTGTGGACGAGCGGTGCGTGGGCGGGGGTGCGTCCGGTCTCGCGGTCCCAGCCGGCGCGGGCACGCGGGTGGTACCGGTACCGCCAGGGGACGAGACGGAAGACGGCGTTCACGGTGCGGCCGACGAGAGTGTGCAGGCGCTCGTCGCGTGTGGTCCAGCGGTAGCCGAGGAGGTCGCGCACCGGTTGGTCGTACATGCCGACCGTCAGCCACACGAAGCCCTTCGCCACCGGGATCCGGAGGATCGCCCAGATCGGGTCGGGTAGCCACGACAGGAACGGGGGAACGCCGAGACCGGACAGGTCGAGGACGTCCCGGGTGGCCTTGTTGTCCTCGAGAACGTTGCGGCACATGTGATCCCAGTACTCCTGGAACGCCTCCCAGGTTTCCGGAACGGGGCGCATGCTCATTCCGTACAGGCGGTACCACTGGATGTGCTCGGTGAACAGCCGGCGCTTCTGGTCTTCGGTGAGACCACCCATGAAGTGGTCACCCGTGAGAACGGTGCCCATGAAGAACGTGGCGTGCGCCCAGTAGAACGTGTCGGGGTCGAGGGCGTGATACCTGCGGCCGTGCTTGTCGATTCCCCTGATGTTGTCGTGATATCCCCGCACCTGCTCCGCGGTCTGCTGGGCGCGGTCACCGTCGAAGACGACGCCGCCGATCGGGTACAGCGACCGGTATAGGCGCTCCCACCGCTCGTCGAAGAAGCGGGAGTGTTCCTCGACGCCGGCGCCGAGCCCTGGGTGCATGTTCTGCATCGACCCGGCCCACACGCCCTGCAGCATTCCGCGCCAGTCGCCGAAATACTTCCAGGTCAACGAGTCGGGGCCGAGCGGGACGGGAGCGGAGGCCGGGACGGGCGTACCGTCCGCGTTCAAGTGACTACGCACGTTGTCAGACTAAGATCTGACAACACACGTAGTCAAGGATCGGAGCGAGAAGAGTGACGCTGGAGGACCGGCGGGACGCACGGCGGAAATCGCTACTCCGTGCGGGCGTCGCGCTGCTCGGATCGCCGGACGGACCCGCGGCGAACGTGCGCGCGGTCTGCCGCGCCGCGTCGCTGACCGAACGGTACTTCTACGAGTCGTTCCAGGACCGGGACGAGTTCGTGCGCTCGGTCTACACCGCAGTGGGCGACGAGGCGCAGGCCGCTCTCGTGGAAGCGGTGGCGTCCACCGAGACCGCGCGGGAGCGCGCCGAGGCCGCCGTGGACGCGTTCGTGAAACTCATGGTCGACGATCCCGCCATGGGCCGTGTGCTGCTGCTCGCACCGCTGTCCGAACCCGCGCTGAGCAGGCGTGGCATCGACCTGATGCCCGGGTTCGTCGCACTCGTGCACGACCAGCTGTCCGCCGTCGACGACGAGGTGGAGAAACAGCTCGTCGCGGTCGGTGTGGTGGGCGCACTCACGACGCTGTTCATCGGATATCTCGACGGAACTGTTGCCGCGTCGCGCGAGCAATTCGTCGCTCATTGCGTCACTCTGGTGGTGGAGGCAAACAAGGCCGGCCACGAGTGAGGTGCGCATGCCGTTCCAGGTATCCGTGGACGATCCGACTCGCCCGCAACCCGAGCTTCGGGTACTCGACCGCAAGTTCTTCCAACTCGTCGGCGAATTCGTCTACGTCCACGGCGACACGGTGGTGACGGTGCCCGGCTGCGCCCCGATGCCGTGCCTACTCCGCACGGATCTGGCCTCGATCCCCGCGCCGCTGCAAGGCCTGCTCACCCCGTACGGCCGGCAGCTGCTTCCCGCGATCATGCACGACGACCTCTGCAAACGTGCGAGCGCGCAGGGACCGGAGGGAAACACGCTGCGACGGCGCGCGGACGAACTGTTCCGGCTCGCCCTGCTCGACGAGGGCGTCGGACCGTTCCGCAGCCGCATCTTCTGGGTCGGCGTCGAGGTCGGCCGGTTCTGGACGTTCACCGACGTCGCCCGGTTCCTGCTCATCGCGCACCAGGTGTTCGGGATGCTGTGCTGGGTGGTGGGAATGCCGTGGGCATTGGCGACGTCGCACGTCGGCCTCGCCGCCCTCCTTCTCGTGCTTCCGGTCGTGCTGTCGCTGTTGTGGCGCAGAGACTTTCCCGTCGCCCTGCTCGGGTGCCTCCTCCTGCCCGTCATCGCGCCGACGTATCTGCTGACGATCGCCACTGCCGCGGTGCTGTGGGTGCCGGACGGTGCCGCGTGGTTGCTCGGCCGCAGGCGGACTCGCCGACCGCCGCCGCTCGGGCCGCCGACCACCGTCCTTCGCTAATCCACCATCGGTGGCTGGCAGTGTGTGCAGAAGAAGATCTGCTGCTGACCGAGGTCGTGGCCTTCGATCACCGTCCCGCAACGGCGGCAACGCTTTCCGGCACGCCCGTACACCCACGGCCGATGGCGGACGGAGTTGTTCTTGTCGATGTGAATCATGCGATGCGCGAGCGTGACCAGCGCGGGCAGGTCGGCCACGCCGCTCGACGGAGTGTAGGGGTGGACTCCGCGGAGGAAGCAGACTTCGTTGCGGTACACGTTGCCGAGGCCGGCCAGGTTGCGCTGATCGACCAGGGCGAGACCGATGGGCTGCTCGCCGGCCGCCCGGAGGTTGCGGAGCGCCGTGTCGGCGTCCCAGTCCGGTCCCAGCAGGTCGGGGCCGAGGTGGCCGACCGCGGATTCTTCGTCGTCACGCCCCAGGATCTCGGTGATGCCCAGCGAGAATCCGACCGCCACCCTGTCGTCGGTGGCGAGCACGATCCGGGCCTGGTGAGTGGGACGCCGCCACTTCGTGTCCGGCGCGTAGATGTGCCACGCGCCTTCCATCTTCAGATGCGTGTGGATCGAGTAGTCGCCGACCCGGATGAGGAGGTGTTTGCCGCGGCTGACCACCTCGTCGACGAGCTGGCCGGACAGGTCGACGGTGGCGTACCGGGGGACCCGCACGTCGCAGCGGGTCAGCACCTTCCCCGCGAGGGCGTCGCGAAGCGAGTTGGCGGTGCGCCAGACGGTGTCGCCTTCGGGCATCTCAGGCTCGCAACCGGAACCCGCGAGGGGTGGGCGAGAAACCGGCCTCGGTCAGGATCGGCGCGAAGTCGCTGCCGTGGATGGTGCCGCCGTCGACCTTCTCGACCACGATCTTGTCGATCCCGCCGCGCTTGACCACACCGGCGAGCGTGACCGCCGCGGTGCGGAGCACGCCGGGGTCGTCGGTGAAGGTCAGGATCGTGCGCCCGCCGCGTTCGACGAACAGGATCAGTTCACCCTCCACGAGCACCACCAGGCCGCCGGCCTTGCGTCCGGGACGGTGCGCGGGCGCGTCGTCGCCGCGTTTCGGCCAGGGGAGTGCCGCACCGTACGGGTTGGCGGGATCGCTGGCGGCGAGCGTCACGGCGGGCAGGGTGGTGTGCCTGCCCTCGAGCGAGTCGGCGTAGCTCCGGAGTCGGTCCACCACGGGCGGAGTGGAGAACTGTGCACCACCGAGCGACTCGACGAAATGTCCTCGCCGGCAGCGACCGTTGTCCTCGAATGTGCCCAGCACCTTGTACATCAGTGCGAATCCGCCGGGAACGTTCTCGGTCATCACGGATCCGCGCGTCACCACCCCGTACCGCTCCAGGAGGAGTTCGGCCGTGGCGCTGGCACGCAGCGTGGCATCGGATTCGGCGGCGGGGAGGATCGACCACCTCCCCCCGACCGTCGGAGGTGCAGTGCGCACCGGGACCGTCAGGCTGCGGTACGCGCGGGCACGCGGGGGTCGTCGCGGCGACCGGTGGCTCGTCGTGGTCCTGGACGTGTCCGACAGCAGGGCGCGGACCGGGGCGAGCGTGTCGTTGCCGATGTGGCCCAGCCACACCAGATCCCACAATGCGGTGGCCAGCGCGGTGTCGTCGGTCATCTCGAGGGTGTCCGCGAGTTGCCGGAAGAAGTACGCGCCGCCGCCGGACAGCGTGTCGAGCACCCGGCGCTGGACATCGGCCAGGTCCGATTCCGCGGGCGTGGTCAGCGTGAGCGGTGCGGTGTCGGCGGGGTGGAGGCACACCCACCCGTCCTTCCCGGAGATGCTGCCCGCGCCCGACCACAGCACCTCGCCGGTGGAGGTGAGTTCGTCGAGCATGGCGGGGGAGTAGTCGGCCACCCGGGACGGCAGGATCAGCGACTCGAGTGCCGAGGCGGGAACCGGGACACCGGCAAGCTGTTCCACCACGATCGCGACGCCGTCGATGCCGCGCAGCGTGCCCCCCACGTGCTGCCAGCCCGGGAGGAAGCGGCCGAGCGTCGCGGTGCCGACCGGTTCGACCTCCTGACGCGCCGCGGCCAGTGAGCGCCTGCGGAGACGGCGCAGCACCTCGGCGTCGCACCATTCGCTGCCCGTCGCGCCGGGGCGGAACTCGCCCTCGACCACCCGCTTGCCCTGCCCGAGCCGTTGCAGCACGTCGCGGGCCACCGCGGAGCCGAGGCCGAAACGGCCGGCGCCGTCGGTGATCGTGAACGGACCGTGGGTGCGGGCGTACCGGCTGATCAGGTCGGCCAGCGGATCGTCGACGGGTTCGATGAACGCGGCGGGAACACCGATGGGGAGCGGCACCCCGAGCCCGTCGCGCAGGCGTGCCGCATCCTCGATGGCCGTCCACCATTCGTGACCCGCGAACGAGACGGCGAGCGCCCGCTTCGCGCGCACGAGTTCGTCGAGCCAGGGGAGGGGATCGCTGGCCGACCGCGCGGCGACCTCGTCCGTGGTAAGCGGCCCCAGCAGGCGCAGCAGGTCGGCGACGCCTTCGAGATCCTTCGCCTCGCGGTCGGGAAGCAGGCGCTGGAGTTCGAGTTCGGCGTGGGCGATCACGTCGGCGTCGAGCAGTTCGCGCAGTTCCACCCGGCCGAGCAATTCCGCCAGCAGGGTCGAGTCCAGGGACAGCGCCGCCGCCCGGCGTTCGGCGAGCGGGCTGTCGCCCTCGTACATGAACTCGCCGACGTAGTTGAACAGCAGGGCGCCGGCGAACGGTGACGGCGACTGCGTCTCCACCTCGACGATGCGGATCTGGCGGCGCGCGAGCCGGCGAAGCAGGTCCTTCAGGGCCGGAAGGTCGTACACGTCCTGCAGGCACTCGCGGACGGTCTCGAGCAGGATCGGGAACGTCGGATACTTGCGGGCCACGTCGAGCAGCTGGGCGGACCGCTGCCGCTGCTGCCAGAGCGGTGCGCGCTTTCCCGGTGTGCGGCGCGGCAGCAGCAGCGCCCGGGCAGCGCACTCACGAAACCGGGACGCGAACAGCGCCGAACCGCCGACCTGTTCGGTGACGATGTCCTCGATCTCGTCGGTGTCGAAGGCGAAGAGGTCGGCGCCGGGCGGGGTGTCCTCGGTGTCGGGAAGACGCACGATGATGCCGTCGTCGGATGCTGTGGCATTCGAGTCGAGGCCGTACCGCTCGCTCAGCCGAGCACTCACAGCCAACGCCCACGGAGCGTGAACGCGCTGGCCGTACGGCGAATGCAGGATCAGACGCCAGTCGCCGAGCTCGTCACGGAACCGTTCGACCACCAGGGTGCGGTCGGTGGGGACCTGTCCGGTGGCGGTCTTCTGCTCGGCGACGAGCTGAACGAGATTGTTCGTCGCGTTCTCATCCAGCCCGCCGGTCCGGCAGCGTTCCTGCACCTCTGTCTCGTGCCCGAGTGAGATCTCCCGCAGGAACTGCCCCAGCGCCTCGCCCAGTTCCGCCGGCCGGCCCAGACCGTCACCGTGCCAGAACGGCAGCCGCCCCGGCTGCCCGTAGGCGGGGCTGACCAGCACCCGGTCGAACGTGATTTCCTCGATCCGCCAACTGGTGGCCCCGAGCGCGAAGACGTCGCCGACCCGCGATTCGTACACCATCTCCTCGTCGAGTTCGCCGACGCGGGACGCCTTCTCGCCGACCATGTAGACCGTGAACAGACCGCGGTCGGGGATGGCGCCGCCCGAGGTGACCGCCAGCCGCTGCGCGCCGGGGCGTCCGGTGAGCGTGTTGGCCTCGCGGTCCCAGACGAGGCGGGGTCTGAGCTCGGCGAATTCGTCGGACGGGTAGAGGCCCGCGAGAAGGTCGAGGGTGGACTCGTACGCCGAGCGCGGAAGCGTCGCGAAGGAACCGCTGCGCCGGACCGTCTCGAACCAGTCGTCCACGTCGAGCGGCTCGAGGGCGGTGGCGGCCACCGTGTGCTGGGCGAGGATGTCGAGCGGGTTCGCGGGGACGGCGAGTGCCTCGATCTTGCCGGTGACCATGCGCTCGACGGTGACGGCGCAGTGCACGAGGTCGGTGCGGTGCTTCGGGAACACGACACCCCGGGAGATCTCCCCGACCTGGTGTCCGGCGCGACCGACCCGCTGCAGGCCGTTCGCCACCGACGGTGGTGCCTCGACCTGGATCACCAGGTCGACGGCGCCCATGTCGATTCCGAGTTCGAGGCTGCTCGTCGCGACCACGCACCGCAGTCGCCCGGACTTGAGGTCGTCCTCGATCAGGGCCCGCTGGTCCTTGCTGACCGACCCGTGGTGGGCGCGGGCGAGCAGGGGGTCCGCGCCGAAATTGACCTCGGACGGCGTGCCGATCTGTGAGGCCGGTTTCGGGTTCTTGTCGACGGCCGTCCCGGCGCGTTCGGCGTAGATCTCGTTGAGTCGGGCTGTCAGGCGCTCGGCGAGGCGCCGCGAGTTGGCGAACACGATGGACGACCGGTGCGCCAGGACGAGGTCGACGATCTGTTCCTCGACGTGCGGCCAGATCGATCCCGCCTGCGGGGTCGCCGACGCCGACCCCTCGGCGGGTTCGGCGAGACCGAGTTCGGTCATGTCTTCGACCGGTACCTGCACGGTGAGGTCGAACGTCTTCGGCGACGGCGGTGCGACGATCCGGATGGGCGCCGAACCGGACAGGAACCGGCCCACCTCCTCGTGCGGCCGCACCGTCGCCGACAGCCCGATGCGCTGCGCCGGGGTGGCGAGAAGCCGGTCGAGGCGCTCGAGGGACAGCGCCAGATGGGCGCCACGCTTGGTGCCGGCCACCGCGTGCACCTCGTCGACGATGACGGTGTCGACCTGAGTCAGCGTCTCGCGCGCGGCGGACGTAAGCATGAGGAACAGCGACTCCGGGGTGGTGATGAGGATGTCGGGCGGATTCTTGATCAGGGCGCGCCGGTCGCCTGCGGGTGTGTCGCCGGAGCGGACGCCCACCGAGATCTCCGGCGGCGTGAGCCCGAGCCGCTTGGCCGTCTGCGTGATCCCGACGAGCGGGGCGCGCAGGTTGCGTTCGACGTCGACGCCCAGGGCCTTGAGCGGGGAGATGTAGAGGACCCTTGTCTTGCGGTCCTTGCCGTCGGTGGCGGCGAGTTGGTCGAGGGACCACAGGAACGCGGACAGCGTCTTACCGGAACCGGTCGGGGCGACGACGAGCGTGTGCGCGCGGCTGGCGATCGACTCCCACGCACCGAGCTGCGCGGCCGTCGGCGCCGGGAAGGCGCCGACGAACCACTCGCGGGTGGCAGCGGAGAACCTGCCCAGGACGTCGGTCACCGTTCCATAGTGCACCGGGGGTGTGACAGGCAGCGGGAACAGACCGAGGGGTCCCCAATCCGGTTCGTCGAACGTGTCGGTGGGGCGCAGTATGATTCGCACACAAGTTCGATCGGGGGATCGGACGAAGGGCGGGGGTGGGGCTATGAGCGAAGTGAAGACGCACCTGACGGCGCTCGCTGCCGCCGTCAACGGGCTTCTCGAGGCAGATGTGACGGGGTTGCCGAGCGCCGACGTAATCGACGTGATGCAGCAACTCGAGAAGTCCCTCCGCCGCGCGGGCGCGGTGTCGCACAGGCTTGTCGTCGAGGCCGTCGAACGCTCCTTGCCCGCGGCATTGGGATACAACTCCCCGAACAAGCTCCTGGTCGAGGTACTACGAGTTTCGGCGGCGGGCGCCTCTGCTCGGATAATGGCGGCCCGTGATCTCGGACCTTTCCATACAACGTCGGGCGAGCAGATGGAGGCAGCGCTGCCGGAAACCGCCGCAGCTCAACGTGATGGCGAGATCGGCGCCGACCATGCACGCGTCATCCGGAAGATCATGCGAAGTTCCCGCATGCGGTCGACAACGCCGATGTCGCAGTGGCGGAGTCGATCCTGGCGGGGTGTGCACGCGCTGGTACGCCCGAAGATGTCGAGAATGCCGGCCACCGGCTACTCGCTCATCTCGATCCCGACGGACACCTGGGTGACGATCGTGATCGCTCGAGACGGCGTGGTGTTTCGTTGGGCCGTCAAGATTCCGAACTGATGTCGAAGATCTCCGGTGAGCTCGACCCCACTGCGCGCGCTCTGCTCGACCCGATCCTCGCGAAATGGGCTCGCCCCGGCATGAACAACCCGGACGACCCGGGATCCTGGGCCGGCATCGGGGTCTGCCCGTCACGGTGATCATCACCATGACCCTCGACCAACTCGAGAAAGCGGCCGGCGGTGTGGCCACCACGGCCACCGGCGGACTCCTTCCTATCGACGACGCGCTGACACTCGCCGAATGCGCCCACCCGGTGCTCGTCCTGTTCGACCACGACGGCCGGCCCCTGCATCTGGGACGGCGCCGACGAGTGGCGAGCGCGGACCAACGCCTCGCTCTCATCGCTGCCGAAGGCGGATGCACACGAGCGGGCTGCGCGGCCCCGGCCAGCATGTGCGCGGTGCACCACGTGCATGAGTGGGGCAAGGGTGGACACACCGACATCGACTCACTGACGCTCGCGTGCGATGCGTGCCACGCTCAGGTCCACGACGGTCCTGGAGGTTGGGCGACCACCAGCGCGCCGCCCGGTGACACGTACGCGGGACGCACCGAATGGATTCCACCATCGCACATAGACCCGGACAGAAAACCGCGAATCAATCACCGACACCACGCCAGTGAGCTGATCGCTCACACTCGCCGGAAATCCCGCGACCGGGTACGAGCCGAGGACGGAGTGCTCTAGCCGACGACAGAGTGCCCTAGCCGAGGGCTGTCTTCACCGGATTAATCAGAGGAAGCCTGGCCCTTAGGGCCGGGAGGAAGCTGATTCTGTACTGCGCGATCGCGCGTAGCGGGGTCGCTTTCTTTCGTGGGTTCGGGTCGTTTTTGGTTGGTGATGTACTCGGCGATGATGGCGAGTGGGGCTCCGCCTGCGGAGGCGGCGAAGTAGGACGGTGACCAGAAGTGATTGCCCCACAGGTATTTCTGGATGTGGTCGGGGAACTCTTGGCGCAGGTAACGAGCGGAGACGCCCTTGAGGCTATTGACCAGGGTGGAGATTTGCACGGTAGGTGGGTAGTGGATCAATAGGTGGACGTGGTCGGTTTCTCCGTTGAACTCGGTCAACGTTGCGCCGAACTTGTCACACACCTCTGCCATGATCTGCCCGCATCGGGTCAGCATCGGGTCGGTGAACGCACCGCGACGATACTTCGTGACGAAGACCAAGTGTGCATGTAGGTTGTAGACAACGCTACGACCGCGGCGTATGTCCGGGTCGGGCGTCCATCTCGGTGACATAGACCAAAGAGTATCCGCAGGGAAAGGCGCAGGGTGTGAAGCGGATCGTTGTCGTGAAGCTGGCTCCCACCCCAGAGCAGTATGTGGCGCTGAAATCGACACTAGAGTTGTGCAATGCGGGGGCGAACATGGTTGCGCAGCTCGCGCACACCGCCGCTGATCGACGCCCGTTCGCGCTGCAAAAGCAGGTCTATGCCCAGCTCAAAGCGTGCGGGTTGTCGGCGCAACCGGCGATCCGGGTCATCAAGAAAGTCGCGGATGTGTACGCGACCCGGAAGTGAACTTGCTTAACGGGAATTACGGCACGCCGGGATCGAAACGGTATGCGAAGGTTGCAGGTAAGGCGATCGTGTTCCGTCAGGACGCGGGCCAACCGTTCGACGATCGGTGCTTGTCGTGGCAGATCGATCGACGGTGTCGATCTGGACGACCGCGGGCCGGATGCGCAACGTCGGATTCGTGTGCGCGCCGTGGCAGCTGAAAATGCTCGCCGACCGCAAAGGCGAGTCAGATCTGATTTTCCGCGACGGATCTTTCTACCTGCATGCAACCGTCGACACCGGCGCACCGGATCAGCTGGTCCCCGCCGACGACCCCACCGGGTGGCTGGGCGTGGACTTGGGGATCGTGAACCTGGCTGTGACCACCGCAGACGACCCGGCCGAACTCGACGTCCGGTGGTCCGGTGGTGCGGTCACCGCCCGCCGGAAAAAGAACGGAACCATGCGGTCCGCGCTGCAAAAGGTGGGGACCAAGTCCGCGAAACGGAAACTGAAGAAGCGGCGTAGGAAGGAGACTCGGTACGCCACCGACATTAATCACCAACTCTCGAAAACGATCGTTGCCCAAGCACAACGCACCGGTCAAGGAATCGCGGTAGAAGACCTGTCGGGAATCCGGGACCGGGTACGGCTCGCACGCAGACAACGGCAACAACTGCACTCCTGGGCATACGCGCAACTGCGCGACCAGATCACCTATAAGGCGCACGCGGCAGGGGTGCCGGTGCAGGTGATCAACCCTCGCAATACCAGTAAAACGTGCCATCACTGCGGGCACTGCGACACCGCGAACAGGCACAGTCAAGCACTGTTCCGGTGCCGCGGCTGCGGATGGACCGGCCACGCGGACCATAACGCCGCCGCCAACATTGCCGCACTCGGACACAACAACTACCGGGCCGCCCAATCAACCGTGCCTAAAGCAGCCACCCCTCTAACAGCCAGTTAGAACGTGAGCAGCAAACCCGCGTCCTTCAGGACCGGGTAGTTGATACTGTGTTGTATTCCGCTGTCGCGGGAACGAACGCCGGCGACGGCAACTCGACGGTGGCGGGGTCGTGCTCGGAGACCAGCACATAGGCGCCCACAGCGAGTAGCGCCAGAGCAACTGCGCGGATCATCCTGATCACGTTGTCTCGCTTCGGTCGAAGGGGCGGTGCGTCACGGGTGGAGCCGTCAGACAGTAGACGAGGGCACCGACAGCTACGGTGGAGCCATGACTGCTGCAGGGGACGGCTACGAACTCGACCGACTCCGGGAGGCTGCACAAGCCCGGCTCGAGAAGGGGGTGGGGGACGGAAAGCTCACACTGGAGGAGTATTCGGAGCAGGCCGCGATCGTCTGGTCACGCGACGTCGACGCCGAGCGCCTCGGGCAGTTGGTTCCCGTCGAGGCACCGACGGCGCCGGTGTCGCGACCTCAGTCCACCATCGTCGGAATATTCGGCGACACCAAGCGTTCCGGCCGCTGGTCGCTCGCCGTGAAGACATTGGCCCTGCTCGTGTTCGGGGACGTGAAGCTCGACCTCCGGTCGGCGGTGATCGGCGCCCGTACGTCGACGATCACGCTCGTCACGCTGTTCGGCGACAGCACGATCACCGTTCCGGAGGGCGTGCACGTCGAGGTGGGTGGTTTCGACCTCTTCGGTGACCGTGAACTCGACGCCGGTGCACAGGATCCCGGGCCCGGAGCCCCGACGATCCGCATCGTGTCGTACTCGCTGTTCGGTGACCTGAGGGTCCGCACCCGCTAGTCGCGGCCGAGGCGCTCCAGCAACGCCGACTTGATCGCCGGACGTCCCGCTGCGACGAGCGTGAAGGTGGCTTCACGCATGAGGCGTTCCGCGGTGTTCCCGGCAAGCAATGACGAACTACCCTTCGCCGTGACGAGGGCGGCGGCGGTGCGGATGGCGAGTTCCGAAGCGCGGGCCCGTGCTTCGGCGATCTCCGCGCGGCCTTCGAGCGCCGCGTTCAGGTCGAGTCGTGCCCGGGCGGCCTGCTCCTCGAACGGGTCGGCGTCGACTCCGACAGCCTCCAGTTCGCTGATCGCCCGGCGGGTGATCCCCATCGCCATGCACCCGTTAATCCACGACCCGAACAGCTGGCTCTTTGCGAAATCCTCGGGGGAGACGACGGCACTCACCAGATCGCGTGGCACGGCGAGCCCGTCGAATTTCAACCTGACCGTGTTGGAACCGCGGGCCGCGATCAGCGGGAGTTCCTCGGCGGTGAGTCCCCGAAGCGGTTGTGCGGGAATGATGACGTGCACGATGGAGTCGTCGAACTCGTCGCGCGCCGACACCTGGAGCAGATCGACGATGCCCCAGCCCGTGACGAACGGTGACACCCCGTCGAGCACGTAGCCGTCATCGACGCTGCGTGCCCACAGAGTGGGCGGGACGGGAATCGCTCCGGCCAGGGCGACACCGGCCCGCACGGTGCCGTCGATGAGTCCGTCGAGGTAACGATCCTGCAGGGCCGTGTTCGGCGAACCGGCGAGACCGGCGACGACGCCGTGATGCTGCATCCACGTGAACGCCGTCGCGAGGCAGCCGCCGCACAACGTCTCCATCACGTCGACCAGCACCGACGGCGTCACACCTTCTTCGCCCGGTGCCGCGAGTCCGTAGAAGCCGTCGGCGGCGAGCGTCTCGAAGTGACTGTCGGGAATCTCGCCGTCGGCATCGACGCTGTCGGCTACCGGGAACAACACGTTCTCGGCAATCTCACGCGCCATCTCGGTCCAGTTGCTCACGCCCCGAGAGTAGCCGGTCGACGCCGCCGATCAGGTGAACTCCACCCCCTGCGCGAGCGGGAGTCGATCGGAGTAGTTGACGGTGTTCGTCGCCCGGCGCATGTAGGCCTTCCATGCGTCGGATCCGGACTCGCGTCCGCCACCCGTCTCCTTCTCGCCGCCGAACGCCCCGCCGATCTCCGCCCCCGACGTGCCGATGTTGACGTTCGCGATGCCGCAGTCGGAACCGTCTGCCGCGAGGAACCTCTCGGCCTCACGCTGATCGGTGGTGAAGATCGACGACGAGAGACCTTGGGGCACTTCGTTGTGCAACGCGATCGCCTGGTCGAAGTCGTCGTAGGTGAGGACGTAGAGGATCGGTGCGAACGTCTCCTCCTGCACCACCGACGTCTGCGCGGGCATCCGCACGAGGGCGGGCGAGACGTAGTAGGCGGAGTCGCTGCCCCCGCTGCGTTCGCCGCCGCAGACGACGTTCCCGCCGTCGGCGCGGGCCTTGTCCAACGCGGTCTGCATGGCCTCGAACGCGGAGCCGTTCACCAACGGACCGACGAGGACGCCGTCGTCGAACGGATTCCCGACCTTCAACTGGCCGTACGCCGAAGAGATGCGCTGCACCAGTTCGTCGGCGACGGACGAGTGCACTATCAGCCGCCGCAGGGACGTGCAGCGCTGGCCTGCGGTGCCCGCGGCGGAGAAGACGATTCCCCGCACGGCCAGATCGAGATCGGCGGACGGGGCCACCACCGCTGCGTTGTTGCCGCCCAACTCGAGCAGGCATTTGCCGAAGCGCGCGGCGACGCGCGGACCTACGGCGCGACCCATCCGCACGGACCCGGTGGCGCTGACCAGAGCGACGCGTGCGTCGTCGACGAGACGCTCACCGACGTCCCCCGCGCCCTGGACCAGGGCGTGGATCCCGGCTGGTGCACCGACGTCGCGGGCAGCGCGCGCCAGCAGTGCATCACAGGCGATTGCGGTGAGCGGAGTCCGGTCCGACGGCTTCCACACCACCGTGTCGCCGCAGACCAGCGCGACGGCGGTGTTCCACGACCACACGGCCACGGGGAAGTTGAACGCCGAGATCACCCCGACAACTCCCAGTGGGTGCCACGTCTCCATCAGCCGGTGTCCCGGCCGTTCCGACGCCATCGTCCTGCCGTACAACTGGCGTGACAGACCGACCGCGAACTCGCAGATGTCGATCATCTCCTGCACTTCGCCCTGCGCCTCGGACGGAATCTTGCCCGCCTCGAGGGTGACCAGTTCCGCCAGATCCGTCTTGTGTTCGGTCAGAAGCTGACCCAGGCGGCGCACCACGGCGCCGCGCTGGGGGGCTGGGACGGTACGCCACTCGAGAAAGGCCTCGTGCGCCGCGGTGATCGCCCGGTCCACGTCGTCCGCGCTGCTCGCGGTCACCGTGCGCAGTTCGGTTCCGGTGATCGGTGTGCGCGCGACGAGCGGTCCACCGGCGTCGGTGATCTCGGCGCCGCACCTGATCAGTGCTTCCTCGGCGCGTCGGCACAACTCCTCGGGGGC
Source organism: Rhodococcus sp. NPDC127593 (assembly GCF_042671975.1). Lineage (NCBI taxonomy): Bacteria > Bacillati > Actinomycetota > Actinomycetes > Mycobacteriales > Nocardiaceae > Rhodococcus > Rhodococcus sp. NPDC127593. The sequence goes on from NZ_JBHXWI010000009.1 coordinate 215,027, forward strand.
GGGAAGGTTCACGATGCTGTCCTCTCTCGGGTTCGATCCTGCTGCTGTCGGTCGAGCGTGAACGGGTCGTGCACGGGCCGGCCGAGTGTCTCGGCGAGCCACGGTAGGCGGTCGGGGCCGGCACCGACCGCCGCTGGGAGGAAGTCCTCGTAGAAAATGGGCTCCGCGACGTGTTCCTCGCCCGAGAGCACTCCGCAACGGCGACTCCGCGTGGTTCGCCGACGGCGAGGAACTGCCCGCCGCAGAAGTACGTCCGGGCCACTCCATGCGGGTGGTCCCTGGGTGCGGTCGATCATCGTGAGGCCCCGCCGCGCCGAACGCCGGCGCAGGTCGTCGATGTCGAAGACCCGCGGCGCCAGATGGAGGACGCGGACGCTCGTGCGCCCACCGATGTCGGCGGCGGCGGGTGAGATACGTTCGAGTTCGGCGTCGGCCGAGTATCGTGCCGCGAAGTCCGCGTCGACCGCACCGGCCACGTCGACCAGCGTCGCGTAGGCGGGCACCTCCCTGCCGTACGACGCTGCCAGCGCCCGGGCAAAGCGGGTGCGGAGCTCCCACGTTTCAACCATGATGCACCTCCGCTGGGCTAGCCTGCGCTGGTGGTGGAATCTTTTCGTAGCGACGCACCCCATACTCCTCTCGACGACATCGATCGGGTACTGATGCAGGAGCTGGTGGCCGACGGCCGGGCGACTCTGGCGACACTCGCCGAGAAAGCGGGGCTGTCGATCTCTGCCGTGCAGTCCAGGGTGCGCAGGCTCGAGGCCCGCAAAGTGATCCGCGGGTACACCGCGAAGATCGATCCGGATGCGCTCGGGCACGGTCTGTCCGCATTCGTCGCGATCACCCCTCTCGATCCGTCGCAGCCCGACGATGCACCTGCTCTGTTGCGGAACCTCCCCGCGATCGAAGCGTGTCACTCGGTCGCGGGGGAGGAGAGCTACGTGCTGCTGGTGCGCGTCGCGTCCCCACGGGAGCTGGAACACCTGCTGCAGGAGATTCGTGCCACCGCCAACGTACACACGCGCAGCACGATCATCTTGCAAACATTTTACGACAAGTGAGCCCTGTTCCGGATATGTTGCCGAATCGTCGCCGGTTCACAGGAATTTTGACGTAATCTCTCGGTATGAGCACAGCGATTCGATTTACCGGAGATGGGGGCGAGCTGCCGGCGAGCCAGGTGCACGACGTGCTGCGCGAGCGCATTCTGGTCGACGGTTTCGACCTTGTGCTCGACCTGGAGCGCTCACGCGGTACGCATCTCGTCGACCAGCGGGACGGCACCAGCTACCTGGACATGTTCGGATTCTTCGCCTCGTCGGCGCTCGGGATGAACCACCCGGAACTGGCGGACGACGACGCCTTTCGTCGGGAACTGGCGGCGGCGGCGATCAACAAACCGAGCAACTCCGATATCTACACCGTCCCGATGGCGCGGTTCGTCGAGACGTTCGCCCGGGTGCTGGGGGATCCCGCACTGCCGCATCTCTTCTTCATCGACGGTGGCGCACTCGCCGTCGAGAACGCTCTGAAGGTGGCGTTCGACTGGAAGAGCAGGCTCAATGAGAGCCGCGGCCTCGACCCGGCGCTCGGCACGAAGGTCCTGCATCTGACCGAGGCGTTCCACGGGCGCAGTGGATACACCATGTCGCTCACCAACACCGAGCCCGGCAAGGTGGCGCGGTACCCCAAGTTCGACTGGCCGCGCATCGACTCCCCGTACCTCGCAGACGGGCGGGACGTCGAATACGCCGAGCGCCACGCACTGGACCAGGCGCGGCGTGTGTTCGCCGAGAACCCCTCGGACGTGGCGTGTTTCATCGCCGAACCCATCCAGGGTGAGGGCGGCGACCACCACTTCCGCCCGGAGTTCTTCCAGGCGATGGAGGCGCTCTGCCGTGACAACGACGCCCTCTTCATTCTCGACGAGGTGCAGACCGGCTGCGGTCTCACCGGCACCGCCTGGGCGTACCAGCAATTGGGAGTGCACCCGGACGTCGTCGCGTTCGGCAAGAAAACGCAGGTCTGCGGGATCATGGCCGGCGGCCGGGTGGACGACATCCCCGACAACGTGTTTACCGTCAGCTCGCGGATCAACTCCACCTGGGGTGGCAACCTCACCGACATGGTGCGGTCCCGCCGGATCCTCGAGATCGTCGAGGAGGACAGGCTCGTCGACCGAGCCCGGATGACCGGGGCGCATCTCCTCGAACGACTGCGGGAACTCGCACGCGCGAACGCCGAGGTGACCGAGCCACGGGGGCGTGGCCTCATGTGCGCGATCACGCTCCCTACCCCGCAGCGCCGGGACCGCGTCGTCGCGGACCTCAGGGACCGGGAGCGGGTGCTGATCCTGCCGACCGGCAAGCGCGGGATCAGGTTCCGCCCACCTCTGACGGTGACGACCGCCGAACTCGACGCCGCCGTGGATGCACTGGCCCGAGTGCTGGGCGGTACCGTCGACGCATGACGCCGATACCGCTCACGTCCGTGCCCAATCTGCGAGACGTCGGTGGCTACCGAACCCGGGACGGCGCGAAAGTGCGCACCGGTGTGTACTTCCGTTCGACCGATCTCAGCCGGGTCGCGGACACGGACATGCCGCTGCTCGACGGCCTCGGGATCCGGACGGTGTACGACCTGCGCACCGCGGACGAGCGTGACGCGGCACCCGACAAACTCCCGGACGGGGCCCGCGCGGTCGCGTTGGACGTGCTCGCCGACAAGGGGATCCGGTCTATCCCCGCGCAGATGCTCCAGGTGATCGCCGATCCGATGATCGCCGAACGGGAACTCGGCGGCGGACGCGCGATCGAATACTTCGAGGGCAGCTACCGCGACTTCGTCGAGATGCCGAGCGCGGTCTCCTCGTACCGGGAGTTGTTCGGCGGCCTGGCCTCGAACGGCAACACTCCTGCCCTCGTGCACTGCACCACCGGCAAGGACCGGACGGGATGGGCCACGGCGGCGGTGCTGCTGCTCCTCGGAGTCAGTGAGGAAGACGTGTTCCACGACTACCTGCTGACCAACGAACTCCTGCTTCCGTCGTTCGCGAGCGTGTTCGAGAAATTCGTCGACGCGGGTGGAGATCCGGCGTTGCTCGAGCCCGTGCTCGGAGTCCGTGAGCAGTACCTGGAGGTGTCCCTGGCTGTGATGCGCGAGCAGTACGGGACCGTCGAGCGGTATTTCTCCGACGGACTCGGCCTCGACGTCGGGGTTCAGACTCTGCTGCGGGAGCGGATGATCGCGGACTGAGCGGACAAGCCGATCGCCACACCGACCATGTCGGCGCAGAGATCCCACACCGATCCGTGCCGGCCGATCGGCAGCACGCCCTGCAGTATCTCGGTGATCACCGCGAACGCAGCGAGCCAGAGCACGGTGATCCGTGGCGTCAGGAGCGCATACCGGGAGGCTGCCGCCAGCGCCGCGAACAGCAGGGCGTGCACCACCTTGTCGGCATGCTCGGGACCCGACGGCGTCGCGGACGCAGGGGACAGCAGCATGACCAGTGCCAGCACGGTGAGGGCCGCCACCGGAACGGATCGCATACTCACCGCTGGACCGTGAACCCCAGTGCGCCCTCCGCAAACCGTTGCACCGCATCCGATCCGCTCGCGAGCGCGTCCTCGTGGCCGGTCCGCGCCCAGCCGGTGAGGGTCGCGGAGTCCCCGGACGGGGTGAGCCCCACCTCGGCGAGCAGTTCGCCGGTGTTGGGCTGGCAGATCGCCCACGAATAATGCTCGTCGCTCAGCCACTGCGCCGTGCGGCGGGCGACGTACTCGGGTTCGGCGATTCCACCGTCCGCGAGCGCCGGACGATCGTCGACCCGCTCGTCGGCGCGCAGCGCGCGCAGGTACCAGCCACCCGCATTGACCTCGACCGGTTCCACGTCAGCGGTCCCGGTCCCGGTCGCGGCGGCGATCTCGACCGTGGCGGTCGTCGCGGGTGCCGAACAGGATGGCGCCGGCGGCGGGGATCATCAGGAAGAACAGCCAGCTGTTGTCGACCGGGACGACGAAGAACAGCACGAGGGCGACGAGCGGGATCACCGACATCACGATGCGACGCCAGTTCTGGTCGTTGTCGGTGCCGGTCGATTCGGCCTTGGCAGGCGTGCCGACCGTGGTCGCGGGGAGGTCGGTGAACACTCGATCGAGCTCGCCGCGGGTGATGGCATTCGTGACCGCGAGACTGCGCTCGTCGAACTCGGGGACCGTCAAACGGCCCGCCGCAAAATGTTCGCTCAACAAGTTCAGGGCCTGCTCGCGTTCGGCAGTGCCGACACGGATCTCGGGAACGTCAGACATGCGTACAGACTACTGTGAGTCCTTCTCGGCCCCCGGGGGCCGAGAAGGACTCACGAGTGGTGCAGGTGCCTATTTCAGTTCGGCGAGGACGGTGCCCTGGGTGATGGCGGCGCCGGGTTCGACGGACAGGCCGGTGACGGTGCCGGCCTTGTGGGCGTTGACGGGGTTTTCCATCTTCATGGCCTCGAGGACGGCGATGAGGTCGCCTTCGGCGACTTCCTGGCCTTCCTCGACGGCGACCTTGACGACGGTGCCCTGCATGGGGGCGGTGACGGCGTCACCGGAGGCGGCGCCGCCGGCGGCGCCGCCGCGGGTGCGGGCCTT